>NZ_CAUVXL010000169.1:0-40213 GCF_963555915.1 Protofrankia sp. Cas4 | reverse complement strand
ACGTGGCCTCGATGCACCTGCCCAAGGCCAATCGGCTGGAGGAGGCTCGAAGCAGCGCCTACGATCTCAGTTGCCGCATCGTCGCCCGCGCCCAGCAGCAGGGCACGCTGCGCGACGATGTCACCGCGGAGGACATCGCCATTCTCATCTGGGCCAACACCCGCATCATCCAGGCGACCCGCAGCGTCGCTCCCCAAGCCTGGCAACGTCACCTCGGCCTCATGCTCGACGCCTTTCGTGCTGAACGGGCCAGCTCGTTGCCCGAGCCGCCGATGTGTCCGGCCGAGGTCTGTCAGGCCATGCTCACTCTTGGCGACTCCGGCTTCCCGGGTGGTTGACCACAGCTTCCGCTGTCGGGTATGGGTCGCGATTTCCTGGTTCTAACCGGGGCGCGAGGGGGAAGAGCGAGATAGATGACACTGGAGACACGTGGCCCGACCGTCGACGGTCGGATTGATGATTTTTTTGGTGTGGTGGATGCGGCCACAGCCGCGGTTGATCCGCATGGCACCGTCATCGCCTGGAGCGCGCCTGCAGGTCGGATGCTTGGTTATTCGCCGGATGAGATCGTCGGGAAGTCCGGGGTCGGCATCCTTGCCACCGACATTCCGGGCGCTTTGCGTCTGGCCGTGGCGGAGCAGCGGGGATGGAGCGGGCAGGTCGCTGTGCGTCACCGCAACGGCCGAATCCTGATTCTGACACTGTGTGCCTATCCATTGCTGGACGCTGCCGGCGGGGTTCAGTGGTTCCTGGTCGTCCCCGGAGCGGAGGGGGATCCGGGGAGCCCAGGGGATCCGGAGAGTCCAGGGGATCCGGAGGAGAATCCGTTCGCGCACGTGAACGATCGGACGATCGCGGACTGGGGGTTTACGCAGTCCGAGCTCTTTATCGTGATCTACGATGCCGAGACTCGGTTCTGGCGGCTGAGCGTCGGCGCGAAATCCATGCTGGGCCTTGAGGAGGACGACCTACGCGGGCAGTCGTTCATGGATGCGCTGCGCAACCCCAGCTACGCGGGGTTTGCCGAGAAGCTGCGTCAGGTGGTGGAAACCGGTCGATCGGTGGTTTACGAGAACTATGTTCGAGCCCCCTCTGAGCCCCGCGACCACGCCTGGGCCACCAGCATGTCGCCGATCAAGAATTCGGACGGTCGAGTGCTGGGCGTGTTCGCCGCAGCCTTCGATGTGAGCGAGCAGTACTGGGCCCGGCAGCGGTTGGCCCTGCTCGACGATGCGAGCACCCGTATCGGCAGCACCCTTGACGTGACCCGGACCGCCCAGGAGCTGGCCGACATGGCCGTCCCCGCACTCGCGGACTGGGCCAGCGTCGATCTGCTCGATTCGGTGTACTACGGGGGTGAGCCGGCTCCCGGTCCGCTGGTCGGCCCGGTCGCCCTGCGTCGCGTCGCCCACCGATCCGTTGTCGAAGGCAGCGCGGAGAATGTGATCAAGCTGGGGGAGGTGGACACCTATCCGGCCTTCTCGCCCCCAGCCCGATGTCTGGCAACCGGCCAGCCCATTCTGAACCGGATTGCCGACCCCGATGTCGCCCGATGGGTGGCAGGGGCCGTGGCCCCTCAGCACGGGTTCCACTCGGTGATGGCGGTGCCACTACGTGCCCGCGGAACGACCCTCGGAGTTGCGATATTCGCCCGACACCGGCGCCCGGAAGCCTTCGAACAGGATGACCTCGTCCTCACCGAGGAACTCGGTTCCAGGGCTGCGGTGTCCATCGACAACGCCCGCCGTTACACCCGTGAGCGCACGACCGCACTCGCCCTTCAGCGCAGTCTGCTGCCACAACGGCTGCCCGAACAGAGCGCCGTCGAGGTCGCCTCCCGCTACCTGCCGGCCAGTTCCCAGGTCGGCGTGGGTGGTGACTGGTACGACGTGATTCCGATGTCTGGAACCAGGGTGGCCCTGGTGGTCGGCGACGTCGTCGGCCATGGTGTCCATGCCGCCGCGACCATGGGCCGGCTGCGTACCGCCGTCCGCACACTGGCCGATATTGATCTTGAACCGGACGAGTTGCTCACCCGTCTGGACGACGTGGTCGTGCGTCTCGCCGCGGACTACGACGACGCTGCGGGAAGTGTCCTTCCCTCGGACCGCGATGCCGTCAACGAGATCGGTGCCACCTGTCTGTGCGCCGTCTATGATCCGGTGTCCCGTCTCTGCTCACTGGCGCGAGCCGGTCATCTCCAGCCCGCCCTGGTCACCCCTGATGGCACGGTCGATTTTCTGGACGTACCTGCCGGCCCGCCGCTCGGGCTCGGCGCTTTGCCGTTTGAGGCAGCCGAGGTCGAACTGCCGGCGGGCAGTCTGCTCGTCCTCTACACCGATGGGCTGGTCGAGTCCCGCGCGCATGACATCGATGTGGGGCTCGACGCGCTGCGCAGTGCACTCGCCCCGCCTCGGCCCACCGACGAACTCCTGCCCTCGTCGCCGGAGCTCTCGCCGTCGTTGGAGGCCACCTGTGACCGGGTGCTCAAAACCCTGCTGCCCGAACATCCCGCCGATGACGTTGCGCTGCTGGTTGCCCGCACCCGGGCCCTCGATGAGAGCCAGGTCGCCAGCTGGGACCTACCCGCTGACCCAGCCGTCGTCACCCACGCCCGGGCAGGGGCGTTGCGTGCCCTCGCAGCGTGGGGGCTGGACGACGCCGCGTTCACCACAGAGCTGCTCGTCAGCGAGCTTGTCACCAACGCGATCCGTCATGCCCGGGGGCCCATCCAGTTGCGGCTGATTCGGGACACCGCCCTCATCTGCGAGGTCTCCGACGCCAGCAGCGCGGCCCCACACCTATACCGCGCCCGAACCCTTGACGAGGGTGGACGCGGTCTGTTCCTGGTCGCTGCGCTCGCTGGGCGCTGGGGAACCCGCCAGACTCGCGACGGTAAGATCATCTGGGCCGAACAGCCTCTTCCCGCAGCCCGATGAGGCGAAATATGTGTGATGGGGGCTATCCGGGGCTTGTCGGACACCTCGCGTCTCGACCGGATATGCTTCCTCGTTGTGACCTGCATCGTCGGTCTTGAGTATGACGGCAGGGTGATCATTGGTGGTGACAGTGCCGGCGTGGCCGGCTACTCGATCACGGTCCGCGCCGACACCAAGGTGTTCCGCAACAGTGAGTTCATCATGGGCTTCACATCGTCGTTCCGGATGGGTCAGCTCCTGCGGTACAGCCTGGTTCCGCCCCTCCCGCAGACCTGGGACATAGATCGGTTCATGGCCACCGACTTCATCTCCGCGGTGCGCGACTGTCTGCGTGAGGGCGGCTATGCGCGCAACGAATCGGGTTCGGAGGAGGGCGGAGTGTTCCTGGTCGGCATCCGTGGCCGGCTCTACCGGATCGACTCCGACTTCCAGATCGGCCGCAGCATCGACCTGTACGATGCGGTCGGCTGCGGCGAGGAGTTCGCGCTCGGTTCCCTGTTCGGTAGTGCCCACCTCGACCCGCTGGAACGGGTGGGCCTCGCGCTGGAGGCGGCCGCCTACCACTCCTCGGCGGTCTGCCCGCCGTTCCATGTCATGTCCAGCCCGGATCCCGACTGACAGCCATCCAAAGTCTATTGTGGATCTTTAACAGGCTCTTATGAACGGCGAATGCCACCACGCAGGATCGCGGAAATGGCGGCTCGCGGCCCGAGCGCCGGCTCGAAGGCGTCTGAGGCGGCCTTCAGAGCGCTGTACTCCACCTCGGTCAGCTCGATGTCGGCGGCGGCCACGTTGCTCTCCAGCTGCGCCACGGTGGAGGCGCCGGGGATCGCCACCACGTTCGGATGCCGGATCACCCACGCCAGCGCGATCTGTGCCGGGCTCGCGTCGTGTGCCGCGGCAACATCGCGCAGGACGTTGAGGACCGGCCGTACCGCGTCGAGGTTCTCCGGGAGGAACAAGGGATTCATCGCCCGGACCCGCGACGTCGGGCGATGCTCGCGGGTGTAGCGACCTGAGAGCAGACCCTGTGCGAGGGGACTGTACGCGATGATCAACCGATCGTTCTTCACCGCGTACGGCAGGAGGTCCCGCTCGACCTGCGGCCGCACAAGGCTGAACTGCACCTGGTTGGAGAGCACGGGCACACCCAGCGCCTCCTCGGCCGCCTGCCACCGCTCCAGCGAGTAGTTGCTGACCCCGACCGCGTCGACAAGCCCGACCCGCTGCAGCGCGGCCATACCCCGCATGGTGCTGGTGTCCGGGACCAGCGGGTTGGGCTGGTGCACCTGGTAGAGGTCGAGCTGGCGGACGCCGAGTCGGTTGGCGCTGGCAACCGCGCGTTGTTCGACGACCGGCGCGACCGGCAGCACCGGGAACAGCTTGGTGGCGACGACGGCCGTCTCGAGCGCGCCGGCCTCCTTCAGGGCGCCGCCCAGGATCCGTTCGCTGCGTCCGAACGCGTAGACCTCGGCCGTGTCGAAGAACGTCACACCGAGTTCGAGCGCCCGCCGGACGATCGCCGGCGCCTCACTGGCCGCGTAGGCTGCGCCGTAGCCCCACTCCCGGGAGCCGAACTGCCATGCGCCCAGCCCGATCGCAGAGATCTTCTTTTTCGTGGTTACTCCATCGACGTACCGCATGACTCCAGTGAACGCTGTGCGGAGCCGGCGCGCGACCCGGTTGCGCCGAACACGTCCGTAATCAGAGCTGCTACCTTCCTTGAAGTTTCCCGAGGCGAGGGAAGCGTGAGCGGAGGCAGGATCGTTCGGTCGGCAGCCTGTCAGCCTGTCAGGTTGCGGACAGGCTGGTCTTCCGATGGGGCGCAATGCTGACAGACCGGATGCGAGGCAGGCTGTACCGGCGCAGGCTGTACCGGTACCGGCTGACCCGACGCAGACTCACCCGGTACCGGCTGGCAGGAAGGGCGAAGGAGAGCACGGTGGTCCAGCAGTTCAATCGTGGGCAGAAGAGCCAGCTGTCCGCGATCACCCCCGGCACTGACCTCTACATCGGCATTGGGCTCGCCGCGCCCGGCCTGACCTGGGACGTGTCCTGCTTCGGGCTGGACGCGAACGACAAGCTGTCCGACGACCGGTACTTTGTCTTCTTCAACCAGCCCACCTCGCCCGAAGCGTCGATCCAGCTACTGGGCGAGCAGGCCGGTGACATCCAGTCGTTCCGGGTGACGCTGGAGAAGGTGCCGGCGGGTATCGACAAGCTGTCGTTCTGCGCGGCGATCGACGGAGCCGGGGCCGCGTCCCAGATCTCGTCGGGTTATTTCCGGATCGTCGTCGGTGGCAGCGAGGTCCTGCGTTACGCGTTCAGCGGCGCGGATTTCACCAGCGAACGCGCCGTCATGATTTGTGATCTCTATCGTAAGGGGGTCTGGCGGGTCGCGGCGGTCGGGCAGGGTTTCGACGGCGGGCTCGCCGAGCTGATCCGGTCCTTCGGCGGGGATGTGGAGGACACGCCGACCCCACCACCACCGGCAGCGCCGGACGGCTTCGGTCCGCCACCCGGCGCCACCCGGACCGTGGCGCCTCCGGTGCCCGAGACGGGTTATGCCAAGCCGGCAAGGGCGCCGGCATCGGGGTCTGCTCCGTCCGCGTCACTCGCACCGACTCAACCGCAGCCGGGGTCCGGCCAACCGCAACCCGGCTACCCGGCGCAGCCCGGGGCCGGGTACGGCACGCAGGCATCCGGGGGGGCCGGCCTGACCGAGATCCTGCCGTCGCAGGGTCAGCCGGTGGCGCCGGGCGCGATGAACAGCCTGGACCCTTACCGTGAGGTCCCCACGGCTGGCCGGTGGACGCAGCAGAATGCCAAACTCGTCAAGGCGACCCTCGGCCAGGGCCCCGATGTGCTCGCACTGCGCGGGTCCATGGTGGCCTACCAGGGCGACATCGACTTCGACTACAAGGGCTCCGGCCTGCGCGGGATGCTGGAGAACAAGCTCACGGGGCAGGGTCTGAAGCTTATGACGTGCAAGGGGCGCGGTGAGGTCTTCCTCGCCCACGACGCCGCCGACCTGCACATCGTCGAGCTGGACGGCCAGTCCCTGTGTATCAACTCCAAGAACATCCTGGCGTTCGACAGTACCCTGGACACCGAGATCAAGAGGATCGAGAGCGCCGGCATCCCAGGTGGTGGCTTCTTTCATTTCGAGGTGTCCGGTAAGGGCTCGATCGTGGTGATGACCAGGGGAACGCCGATGACGCTCAACGTCGCCGGGCCCACATTCGCCGACATGAACGCGCTGGTGGCCTGGACGTCCGGAATGCGGGTGAGCGTCTCGACCCAGGTACGCATCTCCCGCCAGATCTACGCCGGTAGTAGCGGTGAGTCCCTCGCCCTGCAGTTCATGGGTTTCCAGGGGCATTTCGTGGTTGTCCAGCCGTACGAGGTCTAGAGGTCTAACCGGCCAAAGGGTGTGCGATCATGTTTTGTCTCGCACGCCCGGAGGCCCATGAGAAACCTGGAGGAGGCTGCGGTGCACGGAACACTGATGGATCACTTCGGCCAGACTCAGATCATGGACCGGATGAGCAGGCACGGTTCCAAGATTGCTAAGGTTGTCATGCAGCCTGGGCAGGACCTGTTCGCCAGGGTCGGCTCAATGATCGCCTATGAGGGTCTGATCGACTTCAACCCGCAGCCGCCACAGTTGCGACGGATCGCTTCCTCGTGGGCAACCGGCGAGGGCGTGCCGTTGATGACCGCTGTCGGCCAGGGCCTGCTCTACCTGGCCGACTACGGCAAGGAGGTCATCGTCACCCAGCTCGCTGGCGAGGGCCTGTCGGTCAACGGCAAGAACATCCTCGCGTTCGACACAACCCTCCAGTGGGGGATCGAACGCGTCCGCGGGGTGAACATGCTGTCCGGGATGGGCATGTTCAACGTGGTCATCCGCGGCCATGGCTGGGTCGCGATGACCGCGAAGGGCACCCCGATCGTGCTTGACACCCGGGAGGCTCCGACGTTCGTCGACACCGACGCGCTGGTCGCCTATACCGACGGCCTGCAGGTTCAGCCGCGGCGTACCGCGCGCCTGGGCGGTCTGATCGGACGCGGTTCGGGTGAGGCGTTCCAACTCGGCTTCTCGGGTCAGGGTTTCGTCGTGGTGCAGCCGAGCGAGGACGAGCGACCGAACCTGTCGGTCCGTGGGTGACCTGGTCCGTGCGGGTGATCTGGCCTGTGCGGGTGATCTGGCCTGTGCGGGTGATCTGGTCCGTGGGTGAGAGGATGCGACGATGAGTCACGGTGGATTCCCGGGCGGACCGTCCGGTGGGATGCCGGGAATGCCTCCCGGCCCGCCCGGCGGTCCGGGAGGGGGGATTCGCAGCAGTCTGTTGGGCAATCCCGAGGTGCAGTCGGGGGAACGCTTCACCCTGCAGAACGGGAAGATGCTCAAGGCGACGCTCGGCGCCGAAGGAATGCGGGAGTTCTACGCCCGCAAGGGTGCGATGGTCGCCTATCAGGGTGGCGCGACCTTTGACGCACACTGGGAGGGCTGGGGCCACCAGTTCCGTTCGCTGTTCTCGGGTGGCGAGGGCCTGAACCTGATGATGGTATCCGGCGCAGGCACGGTCTTTCTTGCCAATCAGGGCCAGGATGTGCATATCCTCGACCTTGCCGGTGACGGTCTGACCGTGGACGGCAAGAACGTGCTCGCCTTCGACCGGGATCTGTACTGGAACGTCGTCCGCATAGATTCCCAGGTCTCGATCGCCGGAGCTGGTAGCTACCAGGTGGAGCTGTCCGGAAACGGGAAGGTCGCGGTGGTGACGTCGGGCGCGCCGCTGGTGATGCGCGTCACGCCACAGAACTACTACTTTGCGGACGCCGACGCGGTGGTGGGCTGGTCATCGAGCCTGCAGGTGTCGATGCAGGCCGCCGTGACGTCGTCGTCGGCCTGGCGGCCGCGCGGCAACACCGGGGAGGGCTGGCAGATGCAGTTCTCGGGCGACGGCTACGTGATCGTCCAACCATGTGAGTTGCTCCCGCCGTACAACGCGCTCGCCGGTGCGGGGCTCGCTGGACACTTCGGCTTTGGCGAGGCTGGCTTCGCCGGCAACCAGATGCAGGGTCACCACGATGCTCCGGGGCACGGTGGGCAGGGGCACGGCCGGGGCGGCATGTTCGGCGGCCACTGAAGGACGCTGCGGTCCACAGCAAGGACCCGGCGGTCCACAGAGCCGAAGGATGTGATTCTCATGCTGCTGGACCAGCACCAGAATCACATCCTTGAGGGCTGCTCCTACTGCTCCTACAACTCGTTCAGGCCGATGGTCAATACTTGATCACCGTTGGTTGAGGTCAGCAGGTCCGGGTCGAAGCCCGCGCCGGAGTAACAGGCGATCATCGTGTGCCGGGCGCTCTATGCCCGGCCCGAGGACCTGGGCGGAGAACCGAGATCTGGCGTCCTGCCAGACAGCCGCCGCGCGACGGATCGGGCAACGGACGCGACGGATCGGGCGAGGCCACATCGCAACCCGAACGGGTCGTGACTCGTCCTACTGGATGTGTGGAACCTACCGGTGAGGTGGGGAAAAGTACAGTAGGTAAGGAGATCGGGTGAAGAGGCGCCGACGTACGCCCACCTGGTGGCTGCGAATTCGCGCGCGGCCTTGGCTCGAGGCCGGTTCCGGCGTCGTCGGTGTGATGCTGATCCTTGTGTCCGCGTTCCTTTACGCGACTCAAGGAGCGGCGCGGAACTCGCTGCTGGACCCGGTACCGCGGGTGACGCCCGTGTCGGGGGCGCCGGGCACGGCTCCAGGGGGTCCGGCGGCGGTACCGACCGGTACGACAAAACGCCGAGCCGCGACGCCTGAGGGCGCGGACGGTGGCCCGACACCGGAAATCCGGTCGGGCCCCACCGGATCGAAATCCCTGCTGCCCGAGCCTGGTGTGATTCCGCCGGGCACCGTCGGCCCGACCGGGGTGACTCCGACCACCGAAATCACCGTCATTGTCACGACGGGGCCGTCACCGCCCGAACCACTGACGACCGTTGAGCCGTTGCCTGTCCATTCCTTTTCGCCGGTACCCACACCGCCCGTTCCTACCCCGCAGGTCGTGCCGACGTCGTCGACCGGCTTCCCGTCGCCCACGCCGTCGGTGAGCTCGTGATAAAGAGGAGTCTACGATTCTTCTGGAATTCGGCGATCATGAAGGTGGTGCGGGGCCATGAGCGTCGAAACCACTTCCTCAACGCTGTCGTTCCGCTGTGCGCCGTGGACGCGGGAGCAGGGCGTCGACCCGATCGGATCGGCCCTGACCTGCGACACGCTGCTGCTGGTCGAGACGCCCGCGCCGTGGCCACGCGACGTGAGTGAAATCCCGGCCTTCGCGGCGGCCCTGCGTCATTCCCGGCCCGGTGGTCTGAACCGGACCAGGCTGCTCGCGGTGCACCCGGCCGATGAGGGCGACCTCGACCCGGGAGCGGGCGTGCTGATCACCCGGTGGCGTCGAGCGGGCTCCAACCGTTTCCTGGGCATCGACTACACAGTGCCTCGTGATCGACTTGTCGATGCGCTCATCCGGCTCCTCGACGCGGGTGGCCGCATAGATGCCACGGACGCCACGGATGCCACGGATGCCACGGATGCCACGGACGCCACGGACGCCACGGATAGCACGGATAGCACGGATAGCGCTAATGGCGACACGATCGTGCAGGCAGCGCCCGCCGAGGTCCTGCTCTGCGGTCATGGTCAACGGGACCGGTGCTGCGGCAGGAACGGAGTCCGCCTGCAGATCGAAGCGGCGTCGGCCTGGCCCGGCGTACGGGTTCGCCGTTGCAGCCACACTGGCGGGCACCGGTTCGCCCCGACCGGGTTCACGCTCCCCGACGGGCGGGCCTGGGGGTTTCTCGATGCGTCGACGCTAGACGGGATCATGCGCCGTTCCAGCCATCCAGCCACGCTGCGTGACAGGTATCGTGGCACCACCGCGCTCGACCCGTGGGGGCAGGTAGTCGAGCGGGAGCTGCTCGAACGGTTCGGCTGGGGCTGGCTCGACCACGAGATCACCTCCTCGCGGACCGAGGTCACCGACGGCGGACGGGCCGCGACCGTGGAGCTCGCCTGGTGCGGGCCGACCGGGGAGGCCAGCGCTGTCGCGGTGGTCGAGGTCGCCCGCGACGTGCCCGTTCTGGTATGTGGTGAGCCGCCGGAGGTCGCGGGGAAGACAAGCCCGGAACTCGCGCTACGGCACATCACGGTCCGGAGCTGACCCGACCCGGATACGGTGCGGGAATGGTTGTGGCTCTGCAGCTGGCCGTGGCGATCGCCGCAGAGATCATCGCGACCACGTCATTGCGTGCGTCCGACGGGTTCACGCGGCTGTGGCCGTCGGTTGTGGTCTGCGTCTGCTACCCGCTCTCGTTCTACCTGCTGTCCCTCGTGCTGCGGCAGATCTCGATCGGCGTCGCCTACGCGGTGTGGTCCGCGGTCGGTACCGCGGTGATTGTGATCATCGGCGTGGTCGCCTACGGGGAGACTCTGAACCTCCTGCGGGTCGTCTCGCTGCTGCTGGTGGTGCTGGGCGTCCTCGGCCTCCAGCTCAGCGGAACCCATCGGTGAACCGCCGCTAAGAGCGCTGGTGTCACGGGCTGAGATCGAGAATGCGAACCGCCTGGTCCCTCCATCGGTCCGGGGAGCCGGTGGCGATGACTGCACCTTCGGGACGATCGGGTGTCGGCTCGGCGGCATACCGACTGTGCGCAAGCGCCCACGTGACGTCCTGAGCAACCCAGAGGGCAGCAGGTAGATCCAGGTCGACGACGGTGATGGCGGGCAGGGCTGCGACGTGTTCGGCCGTGCCGGGGCGGGCTCGGTCGGCCTCGACCAGCGCACATGCCGCGGCATAGAGGAACCACCCCGACTCCACGTGTGCCCGGTGGATGAGGCGAGAAGCCAGGACGTTGCCGCGGCCGGCGGCAACCAGGGCGGTGTCGTCGAGAATGACGTGTAGCGCTCCGGTCACCGGGTACGTACCTCTGCCAATCGACGATCAAGATCGGCGTCCACCTGCGCAGCCTCCGCCTCGGTGAGGTCGTAGCCGTTCCACTTCAGCAGCTCCGCACGGGCCTGCTCGGCACGCGCCGCGCGCTCGGCTGGCGTGAGGAGGGTGCTCGCCAGACGGGCGAGATAAGCGCGCAAGGACAAGCCCTCGGCCGCCGCGATCTCAGCGAGCCGGTCGCGCGCATCGGTAGGGATGCGGATGTTGGCGTCAGCCACGGGAAGCTCCCTTCATCCGGATCAGGGTATGGGTACGTACCCGTGGCAGGCAAGCGTGGCGCTGCGTGCCGCCACCCTTTGGATGAGGATCGATACCGGTTATGCGTGTCATCGAGATCCGCTATCCGCGGATAGCGGACGGAGACCTCCGCGTAGATCACCGGAGTGATGACGAGCTCCGCCTCATCCGCGGCCGCCGCGATCGCATCGGCAGACCAGTCGCCCCACCGGGGATCGTCACCAAGCAGATCGAGCAGCACGTTCCCAAACGCCCACCAAGAGCGACCAGCAATTGGGAACGCGGCGTCGCGGAGCTGGGCCACGCACGCCAGCCCCGCTCCTTGATCCACATCCCTACTGTCAGGGGCGCGTAACAATGTGAATCTGATGCTCCTGCCACAACACCAGATTCACATCGTTCCCACAGAGGGTCCGGCAACAGGGGCGCGGCTTCGCAGGGCTGGGGCGCGCACCTCACGTTGTTGTCGACACCCGAGACCCGAGACCCGACACCCGACACCCGACACCCGGGTGACTCCCTCCGCCGTGTGGCCGGGCAGCGCCGACGGTGGCATGGTGGCGGACGCCCGGTCGCGGTTCACTGGGTCCGAGCCGCTGATGGGGGAGCCTGGGGTGAGCCCATCTGGCATCATCGGGCCAACCGCGGGTGCGGCAGCTACCGCAGAGGTCGAGGTCGTCCGGGACGTGCCCGTTCTGGTGTCCCCTGAGTCCCCTGAGTCCCCTGAGTTCGCCGAGAGGACAAGCCCGGAGCTCACGCTACGGTCAATCACGATTCGGCGGTGAAACTCTCAGGAGGAATCCGACCATGACCCACGACGTCGCACCCGCCGCATTGGCACAGCCGGCAGGGGTTGTCGCAGCGTATTTCGCGGCGAACACGGCACTGGATGCCGATGCGGTCGGCGCACTGTTCGCGCCCGACGGCGAGATGGTCGTCAACGGGGTTCGCCTGCGTGCGGGCAGGCAGATCGTCACGGAGCACTACCGGCAGTGGATGACCGCGTTCGCGCCTGGTGACATCGCCACTACCCTGGGACCCATCCTGGTTGACGGCGAGTATGTCGCCGTGCAGACAGAGATCATCACCCGCGGTGAGAAGGCGTGGCTCGGCTACTTCTTCCTGCTGCGTGACGGGCTGATCCACCGGCTGTCGACCTATGTCAACATCGGTTCCCTCGACGACGCCCTGGCCTCGGGGGCGCGTAGGAACTGATCATCTTTTCGGGATCTCCACAGTTCGGGATCTCCACAGGTAGTACCGGGGGCCTGGCGCGGATACGGTGCGGGCATGGTCGCTGCTCTCCAGGTGGCCGCGGCGATCGCCGCAGAGATCGCGGAACCCACCGGTGCTGGAACCCGCCGGTGAGCGAAGGTGTCCTGATGCCGGTGTATCAGGCGTGGTTCATGAGGCTTGCGGCAGCTGCCGCGGGCGGCCTCAAGGAGTCAGCGCGCCACATGTGATAAATCTTGTGGCTCACTGATGGGAGACTTGGGTGCGGGGTCAGGCGTTGACCGCGGAGGTAGCCGCGCCGAGCTCCCAGCAGGCTTCGCAGCGGCCGCGTCCGGGGCGCCGAACATCAAGGTGCGATCAGCTCGACCTTCGGAAAGTACGTCCGGTACCGGACGGCGTCGCGAGTAAGCAGCCGATAGCCGGCGACGGCCGCGTGTGCGCCGATCAGGAAGTCTGGCAGGGGCGACGTCCTCGTCCCACCCCGTCGGCGGTAGTTCGTATAGGCCTTGCCAGCAAGAAAGGCCGCCGGGTACGGGAGGCTGTCTCGTCGAAATACCTCTGGCCGGAGCGTGTCATCGAGATCCTCTATCCGCGGATAGCGGACGGAGACCTCCGCGTAGATAACAGGATTGATGACGAGCTGCGCCTCGTCCGCGGCCGCCGCGATCGCATCGGCAGACCAGTCGCCCCACCGGGGATCGTCACCAAGCAGGTCGAGCAGCACGTTGCTGTCAACCAGGACGGAAGTCACTCGCCGCGGGTGAGCGCCATGATCTCATCTGTGGACATGCCCGGCGGAGCCGTGCCACGAAGCCGGCGCACAATGCGCTGGCCGCGCCCATCGCCCGGACCTGACTCCACGCGCACGATGTGGACGCCGTCGTCATCGAGAATGATCTTAATCTCGCTGCCCGGGAGGAGGCCGGCCTTCTCCCGGATCTCTACCGGGATCGTCACCTGACCCTTGGACGTGATCCGCATCGACGCCTCCTACTTCTCAAAGTAAGAGTATTACACTGCCCCGCCAGGTGGCCAAGCTCGCGGCCGACATGGCGCCAAGTTCCCAGCAAGCCTCGCGGGCGGCGGCGTCCATCTCGCCGACCACGGTGACCGGGTCGCGCAGGCGCTTCCAGCGCAGGCCGGCGCGAGGTAGGTGACGGCGTGCACCGGTTCGAACAGCCGCCACATCCGCCGAGCCGCGGTCTCCTCGGCACGCACCCCAGTCCCGCTCCTTGATCCACATCCCTACTGGCAGGGGCGCGTAACGATGTGAATCTGATGCTCCTGCCACAACACCAGATTCACATCGTTCCCACAGAGGGTCCGGCAACAGGGGCGCGGCTTCGCGGGGCTGGGGCGTGCACCTCACGTCGTTCTGGTGACGCAACTCGCCACGGAACCGCTCGAGCTCGGCCAGCACCCGCTCGTCGGCCGCATCGACCTCCGGCACACGAAACAACACGCGACGATGCTACGTGCCTCGTAGCACCAGAACGCCGTAGAGTTGTGATCAGTGTTTTACTGAGGCCATGTTGGACGGTGGTGGATGGTGACGCGCTCGTTCAACACGACCGGGCCGTGCGTGCCGAGCGACCACTACATGATCCCGGCCTCGGAGCGGCTCCCCGAGGCGCCCGATCTCATCGAGGCCAAGAAGTACTTCGTCCTGCACGCCCCACGCCAGACAGGCAAGACGACAGCGCTGCAGGCGCTCGCCGCGGAACTGACCGCGAGTGGCCGCTACGCGGCGGTCGTGCTGTCGATGGAGGTGGGCCGGCCCTGGCCGGATGACGTCGGCGCGGCCACCCGGGCGATCCTCACGCGTGCCCGACGCACCTCGCGAACCAACCTGCCTGCCGACCTGCGTCCGCCGCCCTGGCCGGAGAGCTGGGCGGAGGGGCTCCTCTCGGAAGCGTTCGCCGTCTGGGCGGAGACCTGCCCGCGACCGCTGGTGCTGTTCCTCGACGAGATTGACGCCCTCGGCGGACGCACCCTGCTCAGCGTCCTCGGCCAGCTGCGCGACGGTTACCGCGACCGCCCCACCGGCTTCCCCGCGTCGATCGTTCTCTGCGGCCTGCGCGACATCCGCGATTACAGAGTTGCTTCGGACGGCGATCCGGCCAGGCTGACGTCGCCGAGTCCGTTCAACATCAAGGTGACGTCCCTGCGGCTGGACGACTTCACCCTCGACGAGGTCCGTGAGCTCTACGGGCAGCACACCGCCGACACCGGCCAGCGGTTCATCCCCCAGGCCGTCGAGTACGCCTATGCGCTGACCATGGGTCAGCCTTGGCTGGTCAATGCCCTCGCATACGAGATCGTGCACCGCATGAAGGTCCCCACGACGACGATCACAGGCGACCACGTCGACCAGGCCGCCGAACGGATCATCGTCACGCGCGAGACGCACCTGGACTCCCTGCTCGACCGGCTCCACGACCCGCGCGTCCGGCGGATCATCGAACCGATCCTCGCCGGCGCAGAGGTCCGGTTCGACCCGTTCTCCGACGACCTCGCCTATACCACCGACCTCGGCCTGGTCCGACGGACCGCGGCGACGGTCGAGATCGCCAACCCGGTCTACCGCAACGTCATCACCCGGGTTCTCGCCAACGGCCTCTTTGACGGCGTCATCGGCGCGCCACAACCGCACTCGTTCGTGCTGCCCGACGGGCTGCTCGACCTGCCCGGGCTGCTCACCCGCTTCGCCGACTTCTGGCACCGAAGCGAGGATCTCCTCGAAGCCGATCAGCCCTACCGCGAGGTGACCCCACACGTCACGCTGCTCGGCTACCTCGACCGCGCGATAAACGGCAGCGGTTTCGTCGACCGCGAGTACGGGGTCGGCCGTGGCGCCATCGACCTGCTCATCCGCTGGAACCACACCGGACCCGATGGCAGACCCGCCGTGCAACGCGAGGCACTGGAGGTCAAGACCCACCGCGCCGGCGACACCGACCCGACCCAGGCCGGCATCCACCAACTCGACAGCTACCTGCTACGTCTCAGCCTCCCCGCCGGCTATCTCGTGATCTTTGACCAGCGGCCTGCCGAACGCAAACGCGTAGGCACCGAACTAGGCGTCCGGACCGCCACTGGCCCCAGCGGGCGGACCATCACGGTCGTTCGCATCTGACAGGACCCTGATTCCGACGGAGACCCAGCACGATGACAGAGAGGCCGGCCAGCTACGAATCCGGCATCAGGCTGGCCGCGGCAGTGGCTCCAAGCTCCCAACAGGCCTCGCGGGCGGCGGCCTCGGCCTCGCCGACGATTGACAGCAGTTCCCGCAGTCGTTTCCACCTCAAGCCAGTGGTGATCGTCTCCACACCACGGATTGCGCCAGTCGTGTCGGAGTTGCCGTGCACGCAGAGGGCGTACGGCCGGCCGTCTCCTCGAGGCACGGATAGTAGATCTGGTCGCAGAAGTACCGGAAAGTCGGGTACGCCAGATCGCCACGCCTGGTCGCCTCGAGTTCCCGGCCTGGTAGGACGACGATCTGTTCCAGGTGCTCGCCGGTCCGACCCGGGTCCGACCCGCCCTAGGCTGAGTCTCACCCGGCGCACACGACTGGGTGCCGAGACCGGTCGAGTGCGCCCAGCCCTCTAGATTCTGCGAGAGGTACCGCTTCCTGGGGTTATCGGAGGGCTTGGGCAATGGCGACCGTGGCGCGTGACCGGCTGGCGAGGATGCTGCGAGGCGACGCGGAGTCCGCGTTCAGCGTGGAGCTGACGGCGAGTAGGGATGACCTGAGCCTCGAAGTCGAGGGCGTCGGGCCCGTGACCTTCCCGGTCCGGCCCGAGCAGGCCCGCGAGCTGCTCGGCCTCGGCCAGCCCGCCCGGTTCGGCCGCGGCGAGGAGACGCTGACCGACCCGGGCGTCCGCGATACCTGGGAGATCCCGAAGCACCTCGTCCACGCCCGGTGGGACGACAAGGCACTCGACGTTCTTCTGACGACGGCAAAAGACGAGCTGGGCCTGCCGATCGCCGCCGAGCTGACGGCCGACCTCCATGCGCTCCTGGTGTACGAGCCGGGCCAGTTCTTCCGCGCCCATCAGGACAGCGAGAAGGACAACGCGATGATCGGCACTCTGGTGGTGGTACTGCCCTCCAGCCACACCGGCGGCGAGCTCGTGGTGCGCCACCTTGACGAGAAGATGGCCTACCGGGGTTCGAGGACGGATCTGTCGCTGGTCGCCTTTTACGCCGACTGTAGCCATGAGGTCGCCGCGGTGCGGTCGGGGTATCGGATCGCGCTTACCTACAACCTCCTGCTGCGCGGGGACACCGCCCTGCCGGAGGGCGACGAGGGCACGGTCGCCGAGCTGGCCGGCTTCCTTCGCGAGCACTTCGGCACGCCTGTGGCCAGTCCCTACGGCCTGCGCGCCGCGGGTCCACCGAATCGGCTCGTCTACCTCCTCGACCACGAGTACACCTCCCGCGCGCTGGGCTGGAGCGGGTTGAAGGGCGCCGACGCCGCTCGCGTATCCCTGCTGCGGGCAGCGGCGGGCCAGGCGGGGTGCGAGACCGTCCTCGCGCTCGCCGACGTCAACACGACACACACTGCCTATGAGGCGGGCGAGTACGTCGAGGATCGAGGAGAGCGGTACTGGGACGACGACTACGACGAGGACTGCGAGGGCCCGGGCGCCGACGCCGAGTACGTCGTCGAGGAGCTGGTTGTCCGCGAGGTCACGCTCACGCACTGGACCGGCTCGGATGACACCCGGCTGGAAGAGGTCTCGCTGGACGTGGGCGAGGACGAGATGTGCGCCTCCACCGGGACCGACGACCTCGAGCCCTACTCCTCGGAGTACGAGGGCTACATGGGCAACTGGGGCAACACGCTCGACCGCTGGTACCACCGGGCGGCGGTCGTCGTGTGGCCTCGGGAGCAGTCCTTCGCGAACCGCGCCGAGACCTCGCCCGGCTGGGCGCTCGACGAGCTCGTCGCGATGGTGTCAGCCGGCGACCTGGCGGGCGCCCGGTTCGCCGCGGCGACGCTTCAGCCGTTCTGGGACGGCTCCCTGCGCGCGCGGACCACGGAGGCGAAGGTGGGGGTCGCCGGAATCCTCGGCAAGGCGCTGCGGGCGGCCCACGCCTTGGCGGACGGGGCGACCGCGACGGCGCTGCTGTGCCCCTTCCAGGCGGAGAACCTGACGGCCGACAACGCCGACGCGTTCGCGGGACTCGTCAGCGCCTACGGCGAGCAGTGGACTGCCGACCTGCTGGCGACGTGGTTCGGCGCGCAGCAGCCCGGGTGGGCCTACACCGGCGGGCCGCAACGGCGGCGATGGGTGGCGGACGAGCTTCCCGGCCTGTGCTCGGGGCTGTCCGCCGCGCGCGAGGCCGGCGGCGCAACGGCCGCGCGGGTGATTCTCGACCTGGTGTGGACGTGGGCCGGCAGGGATATCGACACGACGCTCGCGTCGTCGTCGCCCAGCTACCGCGACAGGGCACTCGCTGACCTGGCCGGACCGCTCGTCTCCATACTGAGGGCCGCCGCCGTGCTGCGGGATGTGGGCACCCGGGACGCGGTGACCGGCCATCTCCGGCGGAAGGGGGACGCCGTCACCGCGCTGGAAGTGCCGATGCTGCGCGCCGCCGCCGAACTGCCCGACGACGGCGCCCGCCGCGAGGCTGGCTTCGGCGACCTGGCCGCCGACTGCGCGGCACGGCTGCGCGCCCGGCTGGCCCAGCCGCCGCGCGCGGCTGGGAACTGGTCGGTCACGCTGCCCCCGGCCGGCTGCTCCTGTGACCTGTGCGAGGAGCTCGGCGCATTCCTGGCGGACCCGGACCGGCGCACGTTTGACTGGCCGCTCGCCGAGCCGCGCAGACGGCACGTCCACTCCCGGATCGACGTCGCCGAACTGCCCGTAGGCCATGTCACCCGGCGCCAGGGTCGCCCCTACACGCTCGTTCTGCGCAAGACCGACGCGCTTTTCACCAACGAGGCGGAGGCCCGGGTAGGCGACCAGGTGGACCTGGAGTGGCTGGCGGTCGCCTGGCGGCCGATTCCGTAGGGTTGCGATCGGTGGTACGCGGCTGCGAGGAGCGCCCTGATCGTGACGGGCTGGTCGCGATGGTCTCGACCGCTCACACGGCGCCGGTGGTGTCGTTGTTGCCATAAACACCAGCCATCTAGATTCGCCTTTATCCGCGAAGCAGAGTGATCGCGCGACCAGCGGGGCTGGTGGCCGTGGCGAAGTCCATGCGACCGTCGGGGAGCACATGGGCGCGCGGGCCCGGGACCTCGGCGACGTAGTCGAAGACGTTCTCGGTCAGGACTCGGACGATGACCTCGTTGTAGATCGGGTTGGCGGGCCGGACCGGTGCGTCCGGGGCGAGCAGGCCAAGGTCGCGGACGTACTGCAGGTCGTCGGGGTTGGGCCTGGTGGCGGGGGCGAGGCCAGCGATCATTGGCTCGATGATGGCGCGGACGCGCGGGTCGTAGAGCTTGTCGACTAGCGAGTCCAGGTGGGTGGCCCGGGCCTGGATCAGCCGCTTCTTCGCCTCCTCGACGTGATCGGCAGTGACCGCTGCCGAGGCGGGCACCGCCATCTTGCGGACGATCTCGTTCGCGAGCGCGTTGACCAGCCACGGCTGCCCGCCGGTCAGCTCGAACGCCAGCTCCACGGCCTCGGGAGTGAACATCTGGCCGGTGTCGGCGGTGTGCTGGCCATAGAGGTCCCGGACCTCGTCGAGGGTGAAGTTTCCCAGGCGCAGCGACTCAACGATGATGTTGAACGGGCTGGGCCCGCCAAGCCGGTTCGCGTTGCCACCAGCCGCCGTCTTGTAGTCGCGAAGGTCTCGTAGGCCGCACAACGCCACCGAGGCCGGGAAGTGAGCCGGCCGGTCACCCGCGCCCGCGCGTAGCTGGCCGAGAACGCTGACCAGCGTCCGGCCCTCGAGAGCGTCGATCTCGTCGAGGAACAGCACCACTGGCCGCGGGCAGGCCTGCGACCAGGTTTGCAGCGCCCTCGCCAGCAGTCCTCCGTCGGGTGCTTCGGGCCACGGCGGTGGGCGCAGCTCCGGCGGCAGGTCGACGTTCGCCCGGTCCCGGATCCGGGCGAGGATCGCGCGGGTAGCCGCGCCGACGTCGTCGCCCCACGCCCGTCCGGGCTCGCAGGAGGTCATCAGAGCCGCGTACCACCCACCAGCGGTCAGCTCCTGCGCCAACGCCACCAGCGTCGTCGTCTTCCCTGTCTGGCGCGGCGCGTGGACCACGAAGTAGCCCTTCTGTGCCACCAGGCCGGAAACCTCCGGCAGCCGCGCCGACGCCGGAATCATGTAATGATCGCTGGGCACACACGGCCCGGCGGTGTTGAACCAGTGAGCCACCACGCCACCACGCCACCACCCTCCACGGCCACGGGGCACGGACAGATCGCCGCCACTCTACGGACCACCTCCGCCTGGCAGCCGCCCGCGAACTGGCACCGGGCGAGCAACGGTCCCAGTAGCGTTCGCCTCCTCGGAGGCTTTCTATCGGCGAGTCGTGCCACAGTCAATCTTGTTTCGGGACTTCCAAAACAGTCCCCAGCAGCAGCGACCGCACCGTCCGGCGGTGGGCCCCGACTGCTCGCGGCAGAACGTGCAGCCGACCAGGTCACCCGGGCCGCCTGCGCGGACCGGGCCAACCAGCTCACCGAAGCCGAGTGGACGGCCGTGCTGCCCGACGTCCCCTACGACCCACCCTGCTTCTGATCATTGTCGCCGTGGGACGCTGCCCCGGGCAGTCAGACGATCAGCGGTGGCGAGCAGCTCGACGGTCATCACAGTTCTACGCGCACCTGGACCATCGCGCCGCCGCCGAACCGCGCCGCGAAGACGTCACCGACGTGGCCGGAGTGGCTCACACCCGGGTCGAGCCGGGTCACCAGCGGAGCCTGACCACCGTGTTCGGTTCGGTCACTGCCACCCGGATGGCCTACCGGTCGCCGGGGGCGGCCAACCTGCACCCCGCGGACGCCCAGCTCAACCTGCCGCCAACCCGCCATTCGCATGTTGGCAGGAGCACCAGCACCTGGCAGCGCGGCGGCATGTGTATCCCCGCGATGGCCTCTGGCCTGCGGGCAGGCGCTCGTGCCCGCCACGTCCAGGCCACCCGGTCGCCAGAGTGGTCAGAATAACGACCGGTCGCTATTATGGCCCTCATGGAGACCATACCGATCACGGAGGCGAAGGCCCGGATCGCCGAACTGGCGGAGCGGGTCGCACGAGAGCATGATCACTTTACGATCACGCGCAACGGGCGTGCGGAGGTGATGCTGATCTCTGTCGCGGAGTACGAGTCGATGCGGGAGACCCTCGACCTGTTGTCGGACGGCGAGGCTCTCGCGGATCTGCGGCAGTCGAGGGACGACTTCGCCACGGGCGACACCTTCGCCCTGGACGAGGTCGTGGCCGAACTGAACGAGCGGCGGGCCAGGGACGAGTGAAGGCCGCCAGCGACGCGCCCTACGAGGTCGCGCTGTCGCGCAGAGCACGGAGAAACCTCCACGATGACCTGTCCCTGGAGGTCGCGGCCGCCGCACTGGAGACGATCCAGCGAGCGATCGCCATAAATCCCCACCGAGTCGGAAAGCCGTTGGACGAGCCCTTCGATGGCGTCTACTCGGCGCGCAGAGGAACCTACCGCATCATCTATCGGATCGACGCGGCCAAGCATCTTGTAGAGATCCACTCCATCCGGCATCGGCGGGACGTCTATCACCTGTAATCACTGACGAGCAATTGCGTTTCGCCTCGGCCTCCGCACGTCGAGATCGCGCTGCCGTCGCGCAGGCACGGAGAAACCTCCACGAGGACCTGCCCCTGGATGTCGCGGCCGCCGCCCTGAAGAAGACCAGCGAACGATCGCCAGGTCGGGAAACTCGCGGCGACCGTGGCGACGAGTTCCCAGCGGGCCTCGCGTGCAGCGGCCTCCACCTCGCCGACGATCGCAGCGGCTCCCACAAGCGCTTCCATCTCAGCCCGGTGGCGATGGTCTCGACTCCGCAGACCTCTCCGGTCGTGTCTAGAGTTCCCGTGCACGTACACGGCATATGGCCGACCGGCGGTGGCATCGAGTCCGGAGTAGTAGATCCGGTCAGAAAGGAACCGACCCCTGGTCACGGGAACGATGCTCCCCGTAACCCCATCTGGCCGAAATGGATGCCCGGCCCACGAGGCGGGGCGCCGGTCGGCTACGGCATCAAGCTCGCAGCGACCGTCGCTCCCAGCTCCCAGCACGCCTCTCGATCTTTCGCGTCCGGGGTACCGAGCACCGTCACCGGCTCGCGCAACCGCTTCCACTTCAAGCCCGTGGCGATGGTCTCCACGCTGCGGATCGCGCCCGTGGTGTCGGAGCCACCGTGGACATACAGGGCGTAGGGGCGACCTACCGTCGCCTCCAAACAGGGGTAATAGGCTTGATCGAAGAAATGCTTCATGGCGCCGCTCATATAGCCAATGTTCGCCGTCGTGCCCAAAAGATAACCATCAGCCGCCAGCACATCTGAGGCGGAAGCCGACAGCGCCGGGCGCACCTCCACTGCCACGCCCTCGATAGCCTCATCACGGGCACCGGATAGGACGGACTCTAGTATCGCCTGCATCGTGGGCGACGGTGTGTGGTGGACTACTAGGAGCGTGGGCACAACCGCTATTCTAGCGCGCGGTTTCCAGGCGATCATCTCGCTTATGTCACCGAAATGACCTATGCCTCGCGATGGGGACTCCGATCTACTCCCGTTACAGACGTTCGCTCTGGTCTACACGGAGAAAACACGCCGCCCTGGATCCGTGTGGACCCGGCCAGATTCATCTTCCGAAGGGGCGGGACGCCACGGCGGCCTTGAGTCGATCGGCGAGGGCGGCGACTTCCGCACGTAGGGCGTCGGGATTGTCGATGGTAAAGGACCAGCCGAGTCCGGCGAGCATCTGGGCCATACCGTCGAGCCTTTCGACTCGGGCTTTCAACAAGACCCCGTCGGACCGTTCGGTCAGTGTGCCGATGGTTGGTGGCAGCCGTCGTTTCGCCTCGTCGGGCGTGGTGTGTAGTACCACGGCGACCTCATGCTTCCAGTTCACGGCCGCTATTCCCGCCAGCACGTGTTCGGCGGGGTCGAAGCCAGACGGTACGTCGTAACTGCCGTCAGCAGGACGGACCTGGGCGATGCGGTCGAGTCGGAATGTGCGGACCTCACCTCGGAGATGGTCACGCCCCGTCACGTACCAGCGGCCAGCATGGAAGACGAGCCCGTACGCGTCGAGCGAGCGTTGACCGCTGCGCCCATCCCATGCGGTGTAGTCAATGGTGACGGTGCGCCGCTGGTGGGCGGCTTCGGCGAGTTCAAGCAGGACGGGTGCCCCGGGCGGAACACCTACTCGGCTGGGCGCGGTGAACCGTGTGGTGGACAGCAGCGAGCCCAAGCGGTTCGCCAGTGCGCCCGGCAGGACGCGTTGCACCTTCGCCATCGCGCTATCGGCCGCGGCGACCTCGGTGGTCAGCAGCCCGGAGCGACGGCCGGCAGTGAGGCCGAGCATGACCGCGATCGCCTCGTCGTCGGTCAGCATGAGTGGCGGGAGCTTGTAGCTACGCGCCAGCCGGTAGCCGCCGTAGCGGCCGCGACGGGCCTCAATCGGGATGCCGAGGTCGGCAAGGTGCTCGGCGTAACGGCGCACGGTCCGCTCATCGACGCCGAGACGCTCAGCGAGCTCACCGACCGTGTGCTGGCCGCCAGCCTGCAACAACCCGAGCAGAGCGAGCACGCGCGCCGTGGGCCGGGCCAAGATTCTCCGCCAATCCGGTCGGATGTTGTCCGGTATCAACTCTACGTTGACCACATGGCGACCTACGTACTCGTTCCCGGATTCTGGCTCGGCGCATGGGCCTGGCGCCCCGTTGCCCAACCACTGCGTGAGCGCGGGCACAATGTGCATCCGGTCTCCCTGACCGGCATGGCCGAGCGGGCCGGTCAGGCGCGGCCCGATACCGACCTGGAAACCCACATCAACGACGTGGTGAACCTGCTGGCCTCGCGGGACCTTCACGACGTGATCCTCGTCGGACACAGCTACGCCGGCCTGGTGATCACCGGTGCCGCCGACCGGCTCCCCGAGCGCATTGAGCAACTCGTCTACCTCGACACCGGCCCTCTGCCCGACGGCATGTCGCAAAACGAATTCGCACCGCCCGAGCAGCAGACGACCAATGCGGAACTCGTCGCGAACTACGGGGACGGCTGGCAGCTACCGCCGCCCCCGTGGGCGACGCTCGCCGCCCCCGTCCCCGACGTCGACGAAGCGGCCATTGAAGCGCTCACCACCAACTCGGTCCCGCAGCCTTGGGCGACCGCCACCTCACCAGCACGGCTGACCGGCAGGTGGGAAAAGCTGCCCCGACTGGCGATCCTCTGCACCTTCACGACCGAACAGGTCCGCGCCATGGCGGCAACCGTGCCGGCCTTCCGGCACATGGCCGGCGACATCTGGCGGTACGCCGAGCTACCTACCTGGCACTGGCCAATGTTCAGCCGCCCCGCCGAGCTCGCCGAGATCCTTGACGGTGCCACCCGGTAGGTCTCGCATCGGCTCAGCGGTTTCCCGGCGAACGCACCGAGGTTTTGGTCGTAAAAGTAGCGCGAATGGCGGTGCGTCGGGCCATTACGGACGGTTACTCTCATTGCATGAGACCCGCGGCCGTCATGGCGCCCAGCTCCCAAGCTGTCTCTCGGCCAGCAGTGTCCAGATCGCCCACAAGCGTCAACGGCTGGCGGCGTCAAGGAGCCACCGGTGGCGGGTGGGGCAGCGGGTGGACGCCTTCTGGGCGTAGGCCGTCGAAGATGATGGCCAGGTACCGTTGCCACAGATCGGGTGAGGCATCTGGCATGTAGGTGGTGACGTAGTTCGGCGCGCACATCAGTAGGATGACGTCCGCGCCGGTGACGTCGGCCCGCACGGCGAGCTCTCGGCGCCGACGAGACCATCGCGGATACGCCGTATCCGAGTACCCCTCCGACGTCGACGTCGCACTCAACCTGACCCTGCCCAGCGACCAACTCACCGAAGTTGCAAACGCCGTCCGCCCAGGCGGACGGCGTTTCCTCACGATCACCTACCCCGTGCCGCAGCAGGAGTGGATCGGCCGCGACGACGTCGCTCTACATTTCGTGCTGGACATGGACGGCACCTTCGGCGGGATGCGCGAGGTCGGCGAACTGGCGCTCCACGGCGAACTACCGGCCGCCGCTACACCCTCGACAAGGGCGTTCAAGCATGCGTCGACTTCGTCCGTCTGCACACCACGGGCATGCTCGTCGTCACGATGTGAAACGCGCTGTCATCGGCGTTTCCCGGAAGTTCAGCCGACCGACGACACCACTGCGCGACAGGAAGACCACGTGATAACCGACATCCGCGAACTCCAGCAAGCCTTCGACAACGCTGAGTTGCACGCCGACACCGACCGCTTGAACACCCTGCTGGCGGATGACTTCATGTCCATCGGCGAGCGGGGCTACCAGCTCAACAAGCGGCAGTGGATCGACCGACACGCCGACTTCGCCTACCATTCCTTGGAAACAAGCGAACTGGACGTGCGCCGCTACGACCACGCTGCGATCGTGCGCTGCGTCCAGCGCAGCCGGGCGTCGTGGCGTGGTGAAGTGATGACGCTGACAGTGCGACTGAGTCAGGTATGGGTGGAACTGCCCGACGGATGGCGCCTCGCCGGCATCCAGTTCAGTTCACTCGACCCAGCCTGAACGCCTCATCTGCCAACCTACGAATGTCGTACTCGGTTGATGGCGGCGACGTGATCGAAAACATGCAGCTGCATCGATAGTCGGTGGCCTCTGCCGCGTTGCCCATCGGCGGCAGGCGTCGTCGGCCGCCGACGGACAACGCGTTATAGCTGCTTCCCCGAACAGAGGAGGGTCGGCATCGCGGCCATACTACGGCCTCTGTGCGTCACACCGCCGTCGGGTCAAGGTCTGGCGGCGAGCCCTACCGCCGCGTTACCCGCGAAGCAGCGTGATCACGCGACCGCCGGGGCTGACGGTCTCGGTGATGGCGGTGCGCTCGTCGATGGCGGCAGCGCTCGGGCGCTGGTCGAAGACGGCGAGGGTGCCCGTGTCGAGTTGGAGTCGGTCGAGATAACGATCGAGTTGCTTGAGGCCCTGGTGGAGCGGGTCCGCCTTGGTCGCGCGCCAGGTCTTGATCTCAATCGCTTCGCGCTGGACGTCGCGGGTGCCGCCGGGGGTCGTGTAGGGCCAGCGGATGGTCAGGTCGACGCGGCCGGCACCGACGGCGTATTCCCGCGCGATGGAGCCGCCACCATTGACGACGCGCTGGAGGTACCCCATGAGGATCAGCTGCGGGGCGACCTCGTGATAAAAGCCGCCCTTGGAGAGGAACTCGCCGTTCTCGATCCACCACTCGGCGAACTCGGTGAGGACCTTGGGGAAGTCGAAGCTGTTGTCCGGGCGGACGAACGAACGGGGGTTGGCGGTGACGCTCTCCTGGACGCTGGCGGACAGGACACGGACGATGACCTCGCGGTAGATCGGGTTGGCGACCCGGACCGGGGCGTTCACGTCGATCAGGCCAAGGTCGCGGACATAGCTCAGGTCGTCGTTGTAGGGGTCCAGGGGCAGGAGGTCGCCGCCGATCACAGGGTTGAGGATGCGTTGGACGCGGGGCTCGGCGAGCCGGGCAGCCAGCGAGTCGAGATGGGTGACCCGGGCGAGGATCAGTCGCTCCTTCGCCTCCTCAAAATGACCGATGGTGATCGGCTCGGCGCCAGGGACTGACATCTCCTCGACGACCTCCCGGGCGACGGCGTTGACCAGCCATGGCTGGCCGCCGGTCAGCTGGTAGGCGTACTCGACGGCACCCGGGACGAACTGCTGGCCGGTCTCGGCGGCGTGCTGACCATACAATTCGGCGACATCCTCAAGTGTGAAGTCGCCAAGCCGCAGCGACTTGACCTGGATGTTGAACGGGCTAGACGTGCCCAGTCTGTTCGGGTCGCCCCCAGCCGCGGCTTTGTAGTCACGGACGTCGCGAAGGCCGCACAGGGCCACCGACCAGGGAAAGCCTCCGGTCTCGCGCTCGGGAAAGCCGGCGCGCAGCTGCCGCAGTACATTGATGAGGCTCTGTCCACGGAGCGCGTCGATCTCGTCAAAGAACAGCACCAGCGGGCGTGGGCACCTCTGCGCCCACGTGCGGAGCGCTCCCTGGAGCAGGGAGCCTTCGGATTCGACGGGCCAGGCCGGCGGGCGTAGCTCCGGCGGAAGATGGTCCTCAGCGTTGAAACGGATCTGAGTGAGGATGTCTCGGCTCGCCGCCCCGTAGTCCTCCCCGGCGGTCGCACCCACCTCGCAGGAGAAGTACAGCGCGGCGTACCTGCCCTGGGCGGTCAGTTCTCGCGCGAGTGCCCGCAACGCCGTTGTCTTGCCCGTCTGCCGGGGCGCGTGCACGACGAAGTACGCCTGCTGATCGACAAGTCCAGGCCCCTGCGGCAGCCGTTCCAGCGCCGGGATCATGTAATGCTGCGCTGGCACGCACGGACCAGCCGTGTTGAACCGGCGACTCATCGATCGTCCCCTTCGCGGGCCGGCAGGCAGCGGTTGCTCCGTGACCACCCTACGCGTGATCGACGATCTAGCCATGAGGTGACCATGAGGGTGACCTGAGCGGCGGCATCAGTCGGCATCCCGGTCATGACCTCCGGTAGAGATCGTCGAGGCCGACCAGGACGACGGCGGTGTCCTGCGCGGCGAGTCTCCGGAGTTCCGCGCTGAACCCGGCGCTGCTGTAGCAGGCAAGCTTCGCGCTCTGGGCGCCGAGACGTCCCTGCGCGACGAGCAGGGCGCGGATCCGACGGAGTCGGGCGAGATGGCCCACACCCATGGTCTCGCCCCACTTCGCCTCGCCGATCGCGATCAGGGGCGTCCGATTGTCGTCGTCGAGACCGAAAGCGACGACGTCGAGTTCGTGGCTGGCCTTGTTGGCCGGGTCGTTGACGGTTCCCGCGCCGACGCGGTTGGGGTAGTCACCGAAGCGCTCGGTCGGTGCCAGATGGCGGGTCCAGTGGCGGCAGATGTGTTCGAAGTGTGGGCCCAGGACGTTGCCGACGAACCTGCGCTGGCTGCGTTGCCACAGCCCGGTGGCGTCGCGGGTGTGCTCAAGATCGGACCAGATCGGGCGCATCACCGCGTGGTAGAAGGTCAGGAGCGGCTCGGCGATCCGGAAGTTGGTCCGGTTGTTCCTGAAGACGTCGGGTTCACGGGTGATCATGCCGCAGTCTTCGAGGACGGTCAGTGGATGGGCGAGGTCACCGGATTTGCGGCCCAGGTAGGAGGCGATGCCGCCGCGGCTGCTGTTGCCGGCCGCGATCGCCGCGAGCACCGAGTGGTACAGACCGGTGTCGCGCAGGTCCGGTTCGTCGGCGAGTAGATACCGGGCCTCGCGGAACAGCGGGCTGGTGGGGGAGAGCACGGTGCGGGTGACCCAGGGGTCGAAGTCGTCGGGGCCCGCGGGCACGTCGTCGCGGGCGAATTCCCGGCGGTAGGCCGGGGTGCCCCCGACGATCGCGTTGACCTTGAGGGCGGTGACCGGGTCGTGGACTCCCCAGAACTCCGCGGCGAGGCGGTGGTCGAGGGTCGGTACGACGAGCTCGAGGCCGGCACGTCCGCGTAGTGGCGCGTTTCCCCCGAGTAGTCGGCCCATGAAGGACATGGCTGATCCGCACAGCAGGAGACGGGTGCGGCTGGTGTCCCGTTCCGCGCGCAGTGGGGCGAGTGCGTTCTGGATGACGGACGGCAGGCTCGGATTGGCCTTGGCCAGGTACGGGAACTCGTCGATGACGACGGGGACGCAGCGGTCGCGGCCGAGTGCGAGCAGGGCGTCGACGACCGAGTGCCAGGTGTCGAAGACCAGTGGGGCCGGGGTGGCGAGGTGGTCGGCGAGATCGGCGCCGATCCGGCGCAGCGATTCGCCGTCGGCGGCTTCGTCGGCGGCGAAGTAGAAGCCGCCGGTCGCCTGGCACAGCGCCCGCAGGAGGAAGGTCTTGCCTTGGCGTCGGCGCCCGGACACAACACCGAGCGTGGCCCCGTCGCCGGGATCGGTGGCGAAAGCGGTGAGCGCGGTCCACTCGTACTCCCGGTCGAACATGTCGCTCGGCCTGCGCAGCACCTGCATCTTCATGATCACCCCGTCTTCACGCCTCGCAGAACCGTACCTATGATAACTACGCCTATGACGGATTCTGCTCTGGTGGCGGTGCGTGCTGTACACCGTCCGCCAGAACTCCGGGCCGTTCGACGTCTGGGCCGTGGGCTGACATCCGATCCGTCGGCAGATATCACATCGGCCCGATGGTGTCCAACAGTTGTTAGACTCCAGGTATGACTGCTGTGAGCATGCGGGATCTCAGCCATGCAGTGGGTACCTGGGTCGATCGCGCCCATGCGGGCGAGACGATTATGATCACTCGCAATGGAAGGCCCTGGGCAAGGCTGATGCCCGAACTGACCCAGACGGGCAGCGACTACCTGGACCAGCTCCTGGCCGAGGGGCGGGTCGCCGTGCCGACTGCGAGCCTGGCCGACATCCCGGAACCGACGCCTACCGGCAGCTGGGATGGTCGCGACTCCGCCGAGGTGGTTGCGGAACTACGCGAGGAATCCATGTGATTTATCTTGATTCCTGTGCTCTGGTGAAGTTGACTCGCCCGGAGCCGGAGACGTCTGCGCTACGCTCCTGGCTGGTCGCCCGGTCCAGACCGGCGGTGTCGTCCGCGCTGGCCATGCTCGAAGTGACGCGAGCGGTGCGCCGTAGCGATCCGGCTGCTCTCCCACGGGTATCCGACGTGCTGTCGCGAGTCATGCTCGTGCCCGTTGAGGAGTCGATCCTCGCCTCTGCCGCGGTCCTGACCGATCCATTGCTGCGCTCGTTGGACGCCATTCATCTCGCGACGGCGCTCCGGCTCGACGCGCCGTCGCTCGTCCTCGTCACCTATGACAAGCGCCTGTCCGCCGCCGCGAGCCAGCAAGGTCTGGCCGTTGCCGCGCCTGGCTGAGGCGAGTCTATGCAGGACCGACGATGTGCTGTTGTCCTCATCGGCGAGTAGATACCGGGCCTCGCCGAACAGCGGGCTGGTGTCCCGTTCCGCGCGCAGTGGCGCGAGCGCGGGGTAGTAGATCTGGCCGCGGGAATCACATCAACAAGGGTGTTCAACCCGTCATCTCGCTGGCCGCATCCTTTGCTCGCGGCAGGCCGCCAATAACGCATCGCCCCGCAAGCCGTATGACCGGCACGGTGGCGCCGCTGGCCGCTCCCGAGACTCCGATCACCGCCTTCGACGCGCCACGAGAGCTCCTAGCGTATCCTATAGGATACGCCAGAATGTGGGGGAGGGACGCCGAGTGAAGACCACGGGCCGCCTGATCGAACAGGCCCGGCTGGAGGCAGGGCTCTCGGGGGCCGAACTGGCCCGGCGTGCAGGGACTTCCCGGCCAACCCTGGCCGCCTACGAGCACGGAACGAAGTCGCCAACGCTCGATACCGCGGCACGTCTGCTGGCCGCCGCAGGCTTCCGGTTCGACGTCGTCCCGGTGCCCTCCTTCGTCGACCTGACCGACGAGCGTGGCCGGCCCTTCTCCGTGCCCGACCGCCTGCCGCGGCTGCCGGCAGGCCAGGCACTGGCGCGGGTGCGGCTGCCGGTCCATCTCAACTGGTCTGACCCCGACCGGGTCTATGACCTCTCGGACCGCCGGCAGCGTCATCGGGTGTACGAGATCGTCCTACGGGAGGGTCTGCCCGCGGACCTCCTCACCTATGTCGATGGCGCCCTGCTGGTGGATGCCTGGCCGGACCTGGTCCTGCCGGCGGCCGTGCGGCGGGCCTGGGAACAGATCGTCTTCGCGTGATCACACCCTTCCAACGATCCGTCGCCGCAATGTTCTTCAGCCTCGACGAAAGCGCCGGTTTCGCGGTCGCGGGTGGCGCGGCGCTCATTGCCAGAGCCCTCGTGGACAGATCGACGCAAGATGTCGATCTTTTTTCCGGAGCCCCGCCGGTCGTCCCGATCCCTGACGTGGTGAGGGCATTCACCCGGGCCGCGGTCGCCGAGGGATGGCTGGTCCAGCAGCTGCGCCTGTCGGACAGCTTCGCCCGCCTCGCGGTCGAGGCTGACGGAGAGGTGACCGTGGTGGATCTCGGCCTCGACAGCCCACCTGACGAGCCGCCGAGCATTACCGAGCTGGGCCCGACACTCGCCGCCCGCGACCTGGCCGCCCGCAAGGTGCTCGCCCTCTTCGGACGGGCCGAGGCCCGGACTTCACCGATGTCCGCAACCTCGCCGACGTCTACCTCAAGGACGAGCTACTACGTCTCGCTCGCGCCCAAGACACGGGCTTCGACCTTGGTGTTTTCGCCGACATGATCGGAACAGTCGGACGCTACTCCGACCGCGAACTGAGCCTGTCCGCGCACGACGCCGCAGAACTACGCCGATTCTTCCGAGACTGGCGCGAAGAACTCCAGAACGGTTGATGAGGCTCCGCCTCGGACCGCCGAGGTCGGCGTGATCGACGCCGGTCGACGCCGGTCGACGTGCACGATGGTCAGCGTCGAGCGTCGAGCGTCGAGCGGCGTGCCGAGTTCCTCGAGACACGGATAATAGATCTGGTCGCAGCACCCTGGCTAACGTAGGGGTCCGGCGGCCCCATCAGGGGCGACGTCCCAGAGCCGACGGTGAGAGGCGGTCCGGTCGTCGTCCGGCGCGATACCGTGCGCATCCAGCAGACCCCGCTCCCAGCCGGGGCCGTCCTTCCACACGGTCCGTTGCAGGGTCAGGCACAATTGGCTAAGAGGAGGTCGGCATGCAGCCGCTGATCGAGGCCAGGCGAGCGGAGATCCAGGGACTCTGCCGACGGCTCGGCATCCGACGCCTCGACCTCTTCGGCTCCGCGACCAGCGACGCCTTCGACGCCGACGCCGACGCCGACGCCGACGCCGACACCAGCGACATCGACGTCCTCGTCGAGTTCGACGCCGACCACACCGGCTTCGACTACTTCGGCACCTACTTCACCCTCAAGGAAGGACTCGAGCGCCTGCTCGGCCGCGCCGTCGACCTCGTCAGCGTCACCAGCATCCGCAATCCCTACTTCCGTGACCAGGTCATGCGTACCAGGCAGCCCCTGTATGCCGCCTGACCCGCGCAAGTACCTCTGGGACGCCGCCAACGCGGCCGAACTCGCCCGAGGCTTCGCCCACGGCCAGACCTTCGCCGACTATCAGACGAACGCGATGCTCCGCGCCGCCGTCGAACGCGAGTTCGAGATCCTCGGTGAGGCGCTCAATCAGCTTTCCAAGGCCGCCCCGGACCTCGCCGCCACGATCCCCGAACTCTCTCGAATAGTCGCCTTCCGGAACATACTCATCCACGGCTACGCCACCGTCGACGACGCCCTCGTCTGGCAGGTACTCCAGGATAAACTCCCCGAACTCGAACAAGTTATCCGGAGAATGCTGGCCAAAGCCTGACAGTGCGGCGCGCCAGTCATCGCCTGCCCGGAGTTGCAGGTCGGACCACACGCTGAGCCCCAGGCCCTCAAGGTCCGACGCCAGCCTCGCCGCAATCTTCCGATCGGATGTCGCATAGCTGAGAAAGATTTGGGTCACAACTCGCCTTCCGCCCCCGTTGTCAAAGCGCCCTTGATCCTAGACGCAAAGCGAACTCCGTCGGCGACGAGGCGTCGCTGGCCGGCGTCGGTGGCCACGTCGAGAAGGGATCTCCCCACTGCGGCGTGGCGCGGCGTACGACGGCTGCGGTGAGGGATGGTGCGTCGGAACGAGAGGAGCCCCGGGCGCCGGCCCAAGGCTGGGCGCCGTGCCCGAGGTAGGCGACTTCCTGGCGGACAGCCTGCCCTGCCTCCGCGACGTTAAGATCGCGCCGCACCCACGCAACGCACCTCCTCGCGCCGGCGCGGCGGTCGCGCACCAAACCGGTGGCCCTCTTCGGGGCCAGGGTCAGCCCACGAGGCTGGAATCTGGAATGAGGTCGGGCTCTCCCACCGAGCAGGCTGTTGGCCTCCAGGGGCGAACCACCGCTGCTCGCCGGAGCGTGTCCACGGATGCTGGCCGGCGCTGTCAGCGACCGCTGATGCGGCGGCCCAGTCATGCGGGTGCGCCCCAGGGACGCGCATTTGCCAGGTCCCGATGATTACTTACTGTTCCTGTCTGAGCGCCATGGTTCGCGCCAACTTTTGGTCGAAGAAATGTTTGAGCGCGCCGGACATGTACCCGATGTTCACCGGGGTACCCAGCAGGTAGGAGTCCGCGGTCAGCACGTCCATGGTGGACGCGACGAGCGCGGGCCGGGTGACGACGTCCACTCCCTCGATCGCGTCGTCGGTGGCACCGGCGCGTACCGCTGCTGCGCTCGTTGGACGCCATTCATCTCGCAACAGCACTCCGGCTCGACGCACCGTCGCTCGTCCTCGTCACCTATGACAAGCGCCTGGCCGCAGCCGCGAGCCAGGAAGGTCTGGCCGTTGCCGCGCCTGGCTGAGGCGAGTCCGTAGTGCCGTGCCGGTGACGCCGGCTGGCGCAGGACTCATCCAACTCCCACCGGCGGCCATCGACCGACCGGCCCGGTGCCAAGGCCAGGGCGAACCGGACCTCCTCAACGTGGAAACGATCCATTACCAGAGTGATGTTGTTTCGGTGTGCCAGGATCGGCCGGTCGTGCTACGAGGCACGTAGCATCGTCGCATGTTGTTTCGCGTTCCTGAGATCGACGCGGCCGATGAGCGAGTGCTCGGCGAGCTCGAACGGTTCCGCATGGATCTGCGCCACCATGTCGCTGAACCGAGGCGCTGGCTCGGGCAGTTGCGGCGGAGTCTCATCGCAGGGGCGATCAGGGGCTCCAACACGATTGAGGGCTACACGGTTGGCGTCGCTGAGGCCGAGGCGGTGGCCGAAGGCGAGGAGATGCCGACAGCTCACGACCGGCAGACCCGCGCGGCGATCGCCGGCTACGCGGACGCGCTGACCTACGTGCAGCAGGCAGCCCGGTTCGAGGTGTTCACCTACCATCCGATGCTGCTGTCGGTGCTGCACTTCACGATGGTGCGCAGTGAGTTGGAACGGTCACCCGGCCGGTACCGGCTGGGGCCGATCTGGGTTGCCGGCTCGCCGGACAACCCTCCCGTGTACCTGGGGCCGGATGCGGCATGCCTACCGGATCTGATGGATGAGCTGTGTGGTTGGCTCCAGAACGGTGATCGCGATGCGCCGTCCCTCGTCCGCGCGGCGATGGCCCATCTGAACCTGGTCAGCATCCATCCCTGGCGGGACGGCAACGGGCGGATGTCGCGCTGCCTGCACACGCTCGTGCTGGCCCGGGAACTGATCCTGGCGCCTGAGTTCTCCAGCATCGAGGAATGGCTGGGGTCCTCGCCGTACAACACCGCGATGTACTACGCGGCGCTGAGCGAGGCGCAGGGGGGCAGTTACCAGCCGAACCGGGATGCCCACGGCTGGGTGCGGTTCTGCCTGCGAGCACATCATCTCCAGGCGCAGCTGGTCGAGCGGCGGCTCGAGATCGCGGCGGAGATCTGGCAGATTCTCGCCGGCCAGGTTGCCGCCGCCGGTCTGGGGGAGCGGACGGTCGCCGCGCTGTACGCAGGCATTCGTCCGGGCGGGGTGCGGCGCGGCACCTATGCTCGGGACGAGGGGCTGACTCGCGATCAGGCCATCCGTGACCTGGCGGGCCTGAAGAAGGCCGGGTTGATCGAAGAGGTCGGGCACGGCCGGACGCAGCACTATGTCGCAGCGGGGCCGGCGGCGCAGGCGCAGCGGTCGGTCCGCGGTACGCACGCGGATCGACCGCTGCGCGACCCGTACGGCGGGCAGCAAGACTGACCCTGTGTCGGCGTCCTTCCCCGATCAGGCTCGTGATCGTGTCTGCCCAGGGGTTGCTCGTCGGCGTGTCCCGGAGGCCATTCACGTTGCCGCGCACTTTCGGAGGCCACTGTCTGTGGCCACGTGAGCTTGGACCTTCAAGGCTCGCTGGACATCATGCTCACGTACGACAAACTTCTCATAGCGGCGGCCCGTGCCGCAGGTCTGCCGGTAGCGTCCCCCGGCGCGACGACACCGACCTGATGGCCGGAGCGTTGATCGCCGACGGGGCGGGTGCGCCGGGCGAGGTGGATAGGTAACTACGCGAGGAATCCATGTGATTTATCTTGATTGCTGGGCCGGCTAGTCGAACTGGATGGCGGGTTTTTGGTCGGTGCCGCCGTTCGCGCGCTCGACGACCTGTTCGGCGGTCAGCGGGCTCTTGGGATGGTGGCTCAGACACAGAGGCGTCTGCACCTTCCGGAAGGCGAACCCGTCACCCGCGGCGTAGAACTGGCCGATCTTAAGACGGCCGATGTCCGGCGCGTCGCCACCCTTGACCTTGGCCATGGCCTGGGCGGCGGCGATCTGGACCGGACTGTTCAGCAGGCCGAAGAACTGAGTGGCGGCATTGCCCGGGATCTGATTGTGCAGCCCTTTGGGAGCCTGCGTCGCGAAGACGAGCCCGAGCCCGTACTTGCGTGCCTGCGACGCCAGCGCCACGGTGCTCGTCGTGCAGGCCGTCATCCCGCCGGACGGCGCGAAGGTCTGGGCCTCGTCCATCACGAACAACCCGCCCAGCGGCCGGTCGCCGGCCGGGTTCTTCTTGACCCAGGCGAACAGCGCCATCTGCAACTGGTTGACGAAACTCTGCCGCTGCTCATCGCCGGGAAGGCCCACGAGGCTGATCACCGACACCCGGGCCCGCTTTCCGGCGGGCGGTGTCAACAGCAGGCTCGGATCGACGGGCTCGCCCCGGCCGCCGAACAGCGGGTCGATCACCATCGCGGCCTTCAGCGCCTGCGCCATCCCCGCTGCGATTTTTCCGGCGTCATCGAGGGAGCTCACGCCGTCCGGGATGTCGGACAGGAGCTCGAGAAACGAGGCAAGGGTGGACTGACCGCGGCGGGCGAAGTACCGGAGCGCCTCGCACAGCACCGCCTGACCCAGGTGCGCCTTGCTGCTGCTTCCCGCGACGTTGGCCCTGGCCGCCAGCGTGGCGGCGGCCGCGTCGATCGCGACGCCGAACTCGTCGGGATCGTCGAGGACGCTCTGGAAGTCCGGAAGAGGCTGGAAGCTCAGGGGCCGACCGCGCACCTTGCGCGGCGTCCACACCACGACATCGGTCTCGGCCAGATACTCCTTGGCCAGCCCTGCGTCGGCGTCGGCCCAGTGCGCCGGGGGCGTCGGCCAGGCGTCGCCCAACCGGGCAAGGTCATTGTTGGGGTCGAGGACCACCGACGAAACACCGCGCAGCGCGCACTCCTCGACCAGCCGCCGGATGAGCACGGTCTTACCCGAACCGGAACCGGCGAAGATCGCGACATGCCTGCGCAGGGACTCCAGCTCGACCTGTACCGGTGTGCGGCCGTTCACGGTCAGGCCGATCGTGATCGGCGCGGTTTTTGTCGCACCAGGTTCGGGGCTTGTGCGGTCAAGTCCCGGGGTCGGGGTCGGGGTCGGAGTCGGAGTCCGAGTCGCGGTCGGAGTCCGAGTCGCGGTCGGCTTTGGGGTCGGAGCGGGAGCCGCGTTGGCGAGGACTGCGCTCAGCAGCGTCGTGTTGCTGGCCGGCTGCCGCGTAACGAGCCAGTCCCGCAGGTTGGGGCGGTTCTCGGCCAGCATCGTCTCCAGCGCGGCGAATGTCTTCAGGTCGCCGTCGTCCAGCGGGAGGGTGATGCCACCGGCCGCGGTGAACGCCTCGATCGCCTCCCGCGTGCGGGCGCCGTTGCTCCAGATGGCGTTGCGTAACAGGAACAGCCGGCGTCTGCCTCCGCCCTGATCGATGCCGGCCATCGTGCAGGCGCCGCGGATTCGGTTGAGCGCGGAGGTGGCCTGGTCACTCGTGATCGCTCGGAAGGCCCAGTGGATCTCGTCGCCGGTGCTCTCGTCGAGAGTGCGGCGCAGGCGGGCATGCAGGGCGGGTTTCGGCCCCGGCAGTGGATCCCGAGAAAAGGTGTCCCCGTTCCCGCCACGTTCGGCGATCCACGCAGTCAGGCCGGCCGCGAGCAGTCTCGGAACGAGCGAGTCCTCCGTCTCGGCGACAAGGGCGGCGGTGATGTCGGCGTTCCCACGTAGTTCGTCGAACCTGACGTCCAGCGGATTCGGATTCGGATTCGGATTCGGATTCGGATCGATGATGGGCGGGAGCACGATGGGTGGAGGCGGCGTGCTTTCATCGCCCAGATTTTCCAGTTCCGAGAATTCGTTATTGGCCAGGCATTTCTGGACGTGGTTGTCTATGCGTTGGAGCAGTGCCCGTGGAGTATATGCCGGGGCGTCCGCGAAGGCGGATTCTTTCACCGGCCAGGTAGGATGCGGAGCCTTGAAGTATATTTTCCGGAAACGATCGGCGAAGCGCCTTTTGATGATCTCTTGACCGATCATCGGGTTTTCTATCCTGTTCAGGGTGGTGAGTTCACGGAACCGGTCGCTTACCGTGGCCACGGCGTGATCCCTGATGAGGATCCAGGTGTTCGGCAGACATGCGACTATGCACAGCGTGCGCGCTGTCACGTCACGCAGCACCAGGAGCCCGTCCGCCACCTGATCGAAAAGCGGGTTGGGATGCCAGTCCTGCGGCCCGGTCTCCTTGCCCCCGGCGGATGTGGTTTCCGCGATAATCGTGTCGATCTGGTCGATGGCTATCACACTCGGGCCGGTGAGTGCCAGCAGACGTGAGATCTCGCTGACGATCTGCCGCGCCGGTTTCGCGGGCGTGCGCATGCCCCGCCGCGCGCGCTCGCCCGGTTCCTGCTCCTCCATCGACTGGAGGTAGCTCTGGCCGATGTCCTGCGCGGCGAAGTCGGCCGCGCCGTACAGGACCATCGCCCGCAGCGTGTCCTGACACTCCCGTCCGAGCTTGTTGTCGAACGTGCGCAGCCCGACGATGAAGTCCTTCAGATGCTCCGGTGCCAGCTCGGTGTCACCGACGACGCCGGCCCGGATCTGGTCGCTCACCCCGAGCAGTGACGACAGCCGCCGAAGGAAGACCGAAAGCTGCGTGCCCTGTCCGTCGACGTCGCGGAGCAGATTCTCAAGCATGGCACCGGCGACGCTCTCCCAGAAGGTCGTGCCGCTCAGCGGCCCGATGAGAAAGAAGTAGCCGTCAACGCTGTGCACCCTTTCCCGCACCCAGCCGAGCAGGTGTGTCTTTCCCGACCCGCGTTGGCCCTGGACGACGATCCCGATGGGACTGGAGCCGCTGCTCGCGACGGCGTCGGTGATCCCGGCGTCGATGCTGAGTGTCGCGTGGGCGTGGAGTCCGTCGACATGCACCGAGGAGGTCCGCCACACGTCCTCCGGTGTGCGCGCCCAGTCCAGCCGGAGAGCGGCGAACGCCTTGCGTTCCAGGGCGGTCATACGTCCTCGATCGCGAGCAGGTGGTTGTCCTGGCCGCCTATCTTCACCGCCGCCGCCCGATCCTCGCTGGTCAACGTCTTCTGGTTCTCCTCGGGTATGAGGTTCACCCGTGGGCTGCGGTCCATCCGGCGTAGCACCGTGTCCACGTCGTCATGCTCGGCATCACCGAGAAGGGAGCGTAGCCGGGTAAGGCTTACCCAGCTTCCGGGACGTTCGGCGAGCTGTCGATAGGCATCCCGGATCCGAATATCGAGATCAGGTCCGGCGGGTCCGGCGGATCCGTCGAAACCGGCCGTCGAAGCGGTCGGGATCGCGGCTTCGGCTTTCGGCAATGCCGACCCGGTATCCGGCAGCGCCGACCCGGTTTCGGGCGGGGGCTCGCTGCGAGGCCGGAAGACGTCGGCGGGAACGAGATCTTCCTGTTCGAGATAACGGTTGATGCCGGCCAGTACGGCATACAGCGCACCGGCGGCGGGACCACCGCGCGCCGGACGCGGCGCCGACAGCTCCTCGCGGCACCGCGCCCATCCGTTTTCGGTCAGTTCGTGGATGAACGGGCTACCCGCGCGTCGGCTCGCCACCAGCTTCAGGTCATTGAGCTTCCTGCGCGAGGCGCCGTCGAGCGTCAGACCGTAGGCGTTTTTCAGCTCCGGGTTGGAGACCTCGGTCGCCTCCGCCATCAACGCCAAGAGGATCGCCACCTCGCTGGGGGTCAACGTCTCGCTGGGCATTTCCTTATTCCTCCTACTGTCCTTGGCGTCGGGTCCGGATGAAACGCTCGATGCGGAGCAGCACCGCATCCAGATCATGAAGGATCTGGGTGTTGGTGAACCGCAGCACGGCGAAGCCGTCGAGCTGGAGGTCCACGTCGCGGCGCCGATCCGCTTCGTAGCGCGCCAGCCCACAGTGTTCCGGACCGTCGACCTCGACCACACATCGCTCGGCGGACCACGCCAGATCCAGCCGGACCGGGTTGACCAGTGGGCCGAAGCGGTAGGTCTGATTCCAGGTTCGTCCCATCGCCCACGGCCGTGCCGCCAGCGCTGTTTCCAGGATGTGTTCGGCCTGGCTCGCCGGATGCGGCCTGCCGGCGAGGGGCGGGTAGCTGATGGGCGTACGTTCGATGGGTGCGGGGTCGGTGAACATCTGTTGGCGGGTGAATTCCGCGACAGTCCCGGTCAGGTCCACCGCGGCCGCGCAGATCCGGTCCACGGTTTGAAGCGGATCACCCGTGAGCCACACGCCGGCACGGCCGTGGTACACGAGCCACTCGAATGCCGTCGCCAAGGACCGTTCGGCCGCGGGTGTGAGCCCATCGGGTACCTGCACGAGGACGGCGGTGCGGGCGCGGCCGAATGCGGTTGCGATGACCCGCGCCAGCCCGACGGCGCGTACCTCGACCGTGAATGTCGCGGTCGGCGGCTTCCCGCCGGCCAGTGACCGTTGCGCCAGGTCGGCGAGAAAAGGCCCGAAATCAGGTGTGGTGGCAGCGGCCTTCCTGGCCAGTGAGCGGACCGCGGCGGTACTCGCGCCGGCTGGTCCGTCGAGCAGCTCCGCGCCGGGAAGCCAGGCCGGGAACAGCGCGGTCGCGACCGTGTCCAGGGCGTCCAGTACATTCGTGATCATTGATGTGGGAGACGTCGTGGCGATCGGTCGGTAGCTGATGACAGCGGGCGCGTCGTCGGGTAGCGGCTCCAGCGATAATTCGATGGCTTCGGGGCTCGCCTCGGTAAGGCGCACGACACGATCGAGCGGCACCTGCGCCCACGACCATGTCACCCCAGCACCCCCGACCGTGACGGTTCTGACTCCGATACGAATCGGACTCCGATACGAATGCCTGCCGCCACGGAGCCCCCCACATCCGGTCACAGGGTTTCACACGGCCTGATCGGCCGATCGACGCACCCGTCCTGAACCCATCCGCGCTCGTGCCCGGCCCCGGGTGGCTGGGTAACCGGAGCGTGGAGTCCCAGCGGCGCGCCGCGGGACCTATCGCGTCACCTACCGGATCGACGAGGCCAAGCACATGGTAGAGATCCACTCCAGCCGGCATCGGCGAGACGTCCACCACCCGTAGGTCTTCGCGCTCGACACGGCGACCCGGCTGGAAGGCACGCGCTGGTCGCGTCACATCCGCCCGCTGGCCATCCCTGGCCCGCCAGGGAGTGAGGCACCTGACAGACAGACCTTCGTGGACTAGAATCCTGGTCTATGCAGACGCTGCCACTGTCCGACGTCAAAGTTCGGCTGTCCGAGATCGCCGATGAGGTCAACCGCACCCACGAACGGGTCCATAT
>NZ_CAUVXL010000168.1:0-8938 GCF_963555915.1 Protofrankia sp. Cas4 | reverse complement strand
TGCGCCGAGCTCGGGCCCCACACGCCGGTGAGATCCGCACCGAACAGCCAGGCGCCGGTGAGATCCGCCCCGAACAGCGAGGCGCCGGTGAGATCGGCGCCCGGCACACCGGCGCGGGGTTTCGGTGGCTGGTCGGGTGCCAGCAGCGACGATTAGGGGCGTTAAGGTGCAGGCATCGTCCGGGTCTGGTGTGGGGGGTAAGGATGACCGCCGGTTTCGATGTGTTCGTCTCCTACGGACATGCCGATCAGCCGTGGGTGCGGGCGCTGGCGGAGAACCTCGAACGCGCCGGCCTGCACGTCTTCTATGACGAGTGGGAAATCGGCGCCGGGGATGTGTTGGTGCACCGGCTGGACGCGGGGATCCGCGACGCGGCCGCCGGAATTCTCGTGGTCAGCCCGCAGGCGCTGGCCCGGCCGTGGGTGGCGCAGGAGTACGCGGCGATGCTCACCCGCACGGTCGCCGGTCGCCAGCGGCTGATTCCGGTCCTGCTGACCGATGCCGAGCTGCCGCCGTTTCTCGCCGCCCGGGTCTGGGTCGATTTCCGCCAGACCCACGACCCGGCCAGCTACACCACGCGGGTCGCCGAGCTGGTCGCCGTGCTGCGCGGCCGGCGGCCGACCCGGCCGGCCGTAGACGGGACCGTGCGCCCGCCGCCCGACCTGGCGTTTCATCCCGAGGGCCCACGGGCCATGACCGTGACGGTCGGCTGGGACACGGTGGCGCTGACCGGCGCCGCCGGCACCGTCGCCGAGGGCCGGCCGGCCGGGTTGGACTGGCCGGCCGGTCAGGTCCTCGCCGAGTTGGCGCGGGTGCGGGCCCGCCGGTCGGCCACCGGCGGGATACCGCTCAAGGCGCCGGCCGCGGCGGGCCGGGTCGCGGGCGATCCGGTGGACGGCGCGCTACGCGCCGCCGGGCGGATGCTGGGCGAACGGGTCACATCGAACAGCACCGCCGCGGTCATGGAATCCTCCCCGCACTCAAGGGCGACTCCACGCATGTGGCGGTAGGAGACGAACGCGGCCACCGCCGCGACCGTGGCCACCCGGATGGCCCGCTCCGCCGCCGGACCTGACTGCCTACCGTGCGACACGGAATAGCCATCGTCCACAACAGATCCCCTTCCGATCCCCTCCGAATTGTCCATACCGGGCATCCTGTGCGACACGTCACACCGGGATGGCCACAATGGGATGAGCACATCCGGATCGTGATGTTCCATGCTAAAACGGCTCGCACCAGCTATTCTTGTTCAGCCCGGTTTGCCCATGAATCCGCATGGTTGACCAGAGGTGGGAGAGTTGAGCCGTCCGACCGACTGGGCCGTGCTCGGCCTGGACGGCGACCCGACACCCGGCGACCCGTTCGCCGTACGGGAACTGGCCCGACGGCTCCTGGAATTCGCCGCCGACGTGGAACACACCCGCAGCCAGGTGAGCACCCTCGTCACCAGTGGGACGGTCGAATCATGGCTGGGCCGGGCCGGCGACGCCTTCCGCGACGAACTGGACGCCTTCCCCGGCCAGCTACAGCGACTCGAAATGTCCTACCGCATGGCCGGCAACGCGCTGAACGCCTACGAACCCGTCCTGGCCGCCGCCCAGACACAGGCCGACCGGGCACTCGTGCGGGGACGGGACGCACGCGCCCTCCGGGACCAGGCGCAGCTTGCCGTGAGCCCGGAACAGGTCACCCTGGCCACGGCATCCTTGACGGTCACAGATCTGACCCCAGCCTCCTACGCCCACACCGCCGAGATCCCACCACCGGACCCCGATCAGCTGGCTCAGGCCATCCGCAACCAGCAGGCCGCCCAGACCCGGCTCGACCAGGCACGACACTCGGCCCAGAACGCGCAGGACGACCTGGACGCGGCCCGCCGCCTCGCCCTCGCCGCGAAACAAATCCGGGAAGACGCAGCCGCCACCTGCGCGGCGGCGATCCGAACCGCCTCCCACGCCGGCATCCGGAACAGACCTTGGTGGTCCTGGGACCGCCTGAAAGAACACGCGGGAACGGTCTGGCACACCGCCGTCGAAGTCGCGAAAATCACCGTCACCGTACTGGGCGTCATCGCCCTCGTCATCGGCGGACCGATCGCATGGGTGGTCCTCGCCGCCGCCCTCATCGTCCTCGCCGACGCCCTCGTCCGATACGACCGTGGCCAGGCAGGGCTCTGGGATGTCGGATTCGCCCTGCTCGACTGCATCCCCGGCACCCGAGGACTCACCACCCTCGGAAACCTCACCCACGGCCTGCGCACCGCCGGCCAGGCTCTACGCGACGGCCGAGCCCTCACCACCATCGCCCGCGGCGGCACCGCCCTCACCCGGCGCGCGATCACCACCGCCTGCGCCCACCTCACCACAACCGCCACCAACCTCCGCGGCGCCCGCACCTACACCACCACGCTGGTCAAAAGCCTGCTCCCCCACACCGGCGCCGTCACCCCCGACGGCCACCTGCTCATGGTCGGAGGTGACTCCCTCAGCAACGCCCACCACACCGCCAAAGACGCCCTCAACGAGGCCCGCGGCACGGATATCGGCACCGACACCGCACCAAGTATGATCTTCAAGAGTTCCAAGTATGACTATCTTTTTGGTAGAGTGAGTTCAGACTCGCACAACAGAGCCCGGAGTAACCAAATTGCTTTTTCGATGAAGCATCTCGGAATTTCCGACGACACACGAGGTCGCAAACTTCTGGAAGATCATTTTCGAGAAGTGGTTGCAGACCGGGATAATATTGTAAAGCGATTCGAAAATCAGTACGGAAATTTTGAGGTACGCGACTCCCTGCTTGTCGGTCCATCTGGAAAATTTGCCCACTTCGAGACAACCTGGCAGATTCTTCCGAATGGATCAAGAAGTTTTTCCACACTGATACCGAGATGGGGTGGATAAAATGACCACCGAACTATGCACGCCGGACGATGAAGAGCTTATCACCAGCTTCGACGTCACCCCAGAGATTGAGAGCGGAGAAGAGGCCTGGGAGCGATACCTGACCTATTCCCTGAGCGACGACTGGCGAGTTCGTTTTTCCTACAACATCATAGGAGGGTCGGTTCGATGCATCATCACTTACCGCGACTCAATTATACTGGAAAGTTTTCGTGAAGGAGCCGTCAGGATCGGAACCACCCGTGGGTTGCGAAACTCAATAACGGTCGACTTCCAGACGAGGGACACGCGAGGCCACTGGGCTGTCGGAATAGGGATTCCCCCTTCTTTCCACGAGGAGATTTTGCTTAGCTGACTTCCGTGCTTCCGATGGTTCCGGAGTCGAGATAGATCGCCAGCATTCGTCCTCGCGTGCCACGGCCAGCTCCTGCGCGGCGGCACCGCCCTCACCACCATCGCCCGCGGCGGCACCGCCCTCACCCGGCGCGCGATCACCACCGCCCGCGCCCACCTCACCACAACCGCCACCGCGTTGCGGATGGGTAGTCCTGGTCGATTCACCATGCTCCGACCGCTGACAATGAGTTATACCGAGCTCGATGGATCTACTACTGGGCGGCGGGGCAGGTGGACTACGTCGACGGGACAGATGGCCAACGCCGTTGGCAGGAGGTCCGCAGCGCGGTGACGCAACATCCCCGGTCCGGTGGCGATGTGGCGTACACGGCGGGTATCTGGGTGGACGGCGACGGTCGCGAGATCGTCGTTCTGACCGGGCACTGCTGAGATGATCGGTTCGATGACCGCCATACCTGTGGCGTGAGCGGCCGGGTCGCAGACGGTGGGCTGATTGCGCTATCGGGTCGGGAAGGGTGCGAGGTCCCGTTCCCATTGCTCGGCCGCGTCGCGGATCTCGTCGATCCCGAGGTGAAGGGGCAGGTAGAACGCGCTCCAGTGCCAGCGGGCGTCCTGCGCCGTCCACGGCGGTGCCGCTTCCGCCGACAGGTGCAGGCGGAGGTGCGCTGTGTGTAGGTCCCGCTCGTGCAGGCTGAAGGCGAGGTTCGGTTCGGTGAAGGACAGGACGTCGTCGGCGTCTTCGTCCGGGGCGGGGCTGCGGGTCACCTGCCCGGTGGCGACCCGGTGGAGCCAGTGGGCGAGGCCGCGGGCCTCCCAGGTGGTCAGGCACGGGTCGGTGAACGACCAGCCGCGTCCGTCGGGCGCTTGGACGTCGCCGCGTACGACGAGCCAGTTGGCGTCCCACCTGTCTCCGTCCGTGTCGGATCTCACCGAGTGGAACTGGTAGCGGACGGGGCGCAGCTCGACGGACGCGCCGGTGCGGGAGAGCAGTTTCACAGGGTCAGTTTCACAGGGTCAGCGTCGCAGCCCACGGGCCACGGGGGTGCACCGCGGGGCCAGTGCGGATAATTCGGTCGCTGTGTGCGGGGGTGGGGGGCTACGGTCGCCGTGGTCCCCGGCCGCGCCCGCATCCTCGCGGTTCGCGGTCGAGGGCCGCTGTGACGGGCCGTTGCCCGAAGCGTCCACCCACGTCGGCCCGGATCGGCGGGAAGGGATCCGGAATGGTCGAGCTGGCGGTGGAGGCGTCGCGTGCGCGGGTGGTCGCGGCTGCCCGTGCCGAGGTTGCGGCCGGCCGGCTGCCGTTCGCCCGGGATCGGCTGGCCGGTCTGCTGGCGCAGCATCCGGCGGATCCAGAGGCGCTCGATCTGCTGGGCGCGGTCTGTCGGGAGCTCGGCGACGAGGTTGCGGCCGGACGCTGGTGGTTCCTGTCCGCGCGGGACGACCCCGAGGCTGACGCCGCCCGGGCGGCGTTCCTCGCGGCGCAGGCCGAGCCGTGGAAGGCCGCGAACGCGCTGCGGGTCCGCGCGCCGGCCGAGGCGTTCCCGGACGAGGTGCAGGTTCGGCTGGCCGATCTCGTCAGCGAGGTGGCGGCGGCCGGCGGGTCGTGGGTGCCCGGTCAGCGTGCTCCGCTGACCCCGTCCACCGCGACGCAGACACGGTCATGGACGGAGCCGTTCCTCATCGGCGGAATCCTGCTGTCCACCGTTGGGGTCTGGCTGGTCGGCGTGATCACTCTCGTCGTGCTGGTCGTTTCCGCCGCTTCCTGAGTCGTAAGAACGGGCTCGGACCGGCGGGGTAGAGGCCGATTTCAGCCGACCCCCACAGACTTTAGTGAGGCGCTAACGGCCTTGGGAAGCGACGAGATCGGTCGGGTCGGTGTTCGCGCCGCACAGCACCACGGCATCCTCCACCGCGATCCGCCGGTTCCTCGCCACGCCCTCATGCGACGACATGACACTGGCGTCCGACACGATCTATTCCGCCGTCGCCGTAGATGATCTAGTTGGCCGCGCCGCGTTCTTCGCCGCCCGTAGGGAGTAGTGTAGGTACGTACCTACGCTACATTGGGAGGTGATCGCGATGAGCGTGGTCTCGTCCCGGGAGTTCAACCGCGACGTGAGCGCGGTCAAACGGGCTGCCGCGAGCGGCCCGGTGATCATTACGGATCGTGGTCGGCCGTCACACGTCCTGCTGTCGTTCGCCGACTATCAGCGGCTCACGGACACGGCCGGCAGACTGGGAGACGCGTTCGTCCTGGACGGGGACATCGATTTCGAGCCCGCCCGCCCGCGGGGCTCGCTGCGCGAGGTCGACCTGTGAGTTTCCTGCTCGACACCAACGTCATCTCGGAGCTCCGCAAGCCGGCCAAGCGTAGGGATGATCGATTCAACGCCTGGGCAGGGGCTTTGGCGCCATCGGACACATTCCTCTCGGTCATCACCGTGCTGGAACTGCGCGCCGGCATCGAAAACAAGCGACGACACGACTCGGGACAGGCGGCAGTCCTCGACTCGTGGCTGGATCACAACGTGCTACCCGCATATACGGGCCGGCTGCTCGACGTCGACCAGGCCGTCGCTGACTCGGCGGCGAGACTCCACGTGCCCGACCGGCGCCCTGCTCACGACGCTCTGATTGCCGCCACCGCCCAGGTACACAGCCTTACGCTCGTCACCCGCAACGAGTCCGATTTCGCCCCGATGGGCGTCCCACTCGTGAACCCTTGGACCTCCCACCTGTAAGCAGTCGCCCCCAACTGGGCGCCGCAGAAACTCGGGACGCACTGTGTACAGCGGAGTATTTGACGACGGACGCTTGTCGCCGACGTGGGGCGTTGCAGCTCAGCACACCGTTCAGGCCCATTAGCCCTGGCGGGTTCAAACGGTCGTAGCGACACTTCAATAGGATTATGCCAGTAGCGTCGAGAGATCGGGCGGTGGATGGGCCTGTACGAAGCGGAGTAATCATGACGAGGCCCTGGGGTCCGCCCCTCATCAAAAGATATAGATCTTATCGCCACAGTGGGGGCATGGGAGGGCGTCTCCCATCTTAAGCTTTCCCGTTATGGATTTCTTCCGGCAGGACCCGCACCTGATGAACCTCGTGTTGCAATCGGCGCACTTCCAGGGCCAGGATTGATTGTCCGGGTCGCGGGCGAAATCGAAAAAGAATTTCGCTGCCTTGGCATGGTTGTAGATGCCGGAGATACCTGCTCGGAGTAAGGCGCCTTTGTCGGTGTCGGTGTCTTTTGATTTACAAGAGGGGCATCTCATCGTCTGCTCGCTAGGAGGCCGGGAGGTCGGAATTTCGACCGCTATATCCCTCAAGTCGCCCAAAGTTGTCGGTTTCACAAACTCCCGGTTGGGCACCGCCGTGCCCGGACAACACCGCAGCGGGTCGGGCCACCGCCGGGAGCCTCGATCCAATCGGCAAGGCCCTGCGCACCCAGCCGTGGTCATCGAAGGCACGATGGGGAGAAGTCAACGCGGGTCGGGGACCCTTGTCCGTCGTCTGCGGCCCCGCGTAGAGGGCCGGCTCGGAGGCTGGCAGGTGCTGCTACCGAGCACGCATCGTGCCGGCCTGGCGACGCTGACCAACGGTTAGGGCGCGGATCGTCCGCGGCGGGCGATACGGTCGGCATGTGACTACGCCGGTCTTCACGCATGCGTGGGGGCAGAAGGCCAACGAGCTGAGTGTCGAGCCCGCGCTCGCGAGTTGGGACAGGGCTGGATTGCCCGGCCAGGCGCGCTCGGCCGCCTTCATCGGCGGCGTGTGCGCGGCCGTCGCAGGGCAGGCCCGTACGACACACGATCCGCTCGCCTTACGGCTCAACATCGGGCTGCCGGACACCGTGCCGCCGTACGCCCCGAACGACCTCGCTAACTACACTATTCCCCGCTCGCGCCGAAGCTGATCTGTGGAAGGCGACGATCGACTCGCTCGCCCCGATCCTCGACCGCGACGACGGCGCCCCGCGAATGAAACGCTCGAGACGGCCGCGACCTCAGGCCGCGCTGCACTGTCGACCCGGCCGCAGGCAACGAAATCATGATCGAGATCCGGCACCATCCATTGGTCAGAATCCGGCAACGCGAGACCGACGTAGCGCCGAGCGGTAGGTAACGCCGGTCATAGTCAGCTCCGCGGCCCCGGCGAGGCTGGACTTGCCGGAGTCCCTACGGTGGACCCGGTGGCTAGATCGGTTCGTGGCGCTCGCACCTGGTGCGGCCACCGGGCGATGCTTCGCGCGACCGCATGGCGCACCTCCGTCTCGTAGCGGGGCGACGCCGGCAATGTGGACGAGCCGCCCGGCCGGTGAGGTGGCAGCATCCTCCAGCGGTGGCGATCAGGAGCCCACGGCGCCTAGAATCGAGCAAAACGAGTATCCCGATCGTTGCGATCGTCTCTGGAGGCGGTTCATGACCTCGCCAGCACGAAACGAGCCGCTGCACGACGAGACCTACCTGCCGCAGGAGGACACCGGTGACATCATCGACTTCCTCAGAGCCCTGCGCGGCCGCGGACGGCAGGCGGCCGAGCCGCGCCCTCGGCTGACAGGTAACGACGGGCGCAGCGTCGAGCTACCCGAGCCCATGTTCGAGGTCCTCCTGCAGGTCGCCGCGGCGATGAAGGCAGGACTGGCGGTGACGGTGGTACCGCATCACCTGACCCTGTCCACGCAGGAGGCGGCGGACCTGCTGCGCATGTCGCGCACCACGCTCGTACGGCTGCTGGAGACCGGCGTCATCCCGTTCGAGAAGCCGAGTCGCCACCGCAAGGTCCGGCTCGACGACCTCCTCGAATACCGCAGACGCCAGCGGAACGCGGCCGAGCTCGCCTTCGCGGACATGATCGCCGACACCGACCGCCTCGGCCTGTATGACGTCGACCCCGACGAGACGCGGGTGGCGCTGAAGACCGCCCGCAAGAAGACGCAAGTCTGACCCGCGTGTTCAGCGCGCTGCTCGACACCTGCGTCCTCGTGCCCAGCAGGGCACGCGACGTACTGCTCGAGATCGCGAGCACCGGCGCCTACCGGCCCCTGTGGTCCACTGAGATCCTCGACGAACTCGACCGCACCCTCCGCACACTCCTCGGCAAGCGAGGGACATCACCCGAAGAAATCGACGCCTACCTCACCCGCCTCACCCGACAGATGAAGACCGCCTTCCCGGACGCCCTCGTCACCGACTGGGAGCCACTCGTCCCGACCATCCACCTGCCCGACCCCGACGATCGGCACGTGGTCGCCGCGGCCAGGACCGGCCGAGCCGACGTCATCGTCACCGACAACCTTGCGGACTTCCCGCCGAGCGCGCTGCCCGCGCCACTCATCCGGCAGTCCCTCGACGACTTCCTGCTCGACGAACTCGATCTCCATCCGGGCCAGGTCGTCACCGCCGTCCATGCGGTCGCCAGCAGGACGGGACGGTCGGGCCCCGCCATGACAGCTCACGACGTCGCAACGTATCTGCGTGCGCACGGTACCCCGGCCTTCGGTGACCGCCTGCTGGCGACACTGACGAACCGTGCACGTTCTAGCTGAGAGCGTTCGACCGACGGACGGACTGCGTAAGTGGTCTGGCCTGTGAGGATGAGGGGGACTCGGCGTGGCCGAACCCGAACAGGAACGTCAGACCGACCACGATCCCAATGACCGCGGTCACTAGCGGGAG
>NZ_CAUVXL010000167.1:0-11795 GCF_963555915.1 Protofrankia sp. Cas4 | reverse complement strand
CGCAACGGCCGCGAGTACGTCGTACTCCTCTCAGCCGAGGACCTGGAGTCGTTGGAGGCCACCCTCGAGCTGCTCTCCGATCCACGGGCGATGACCCGAATCCGAGAGGCCGACGAGGCCATCGCCGCTGGCGAGGTCACGAGCGGCGACGAGATGGCGGCGATCATGCGACGACGTCGCGAGCAGGGCGATGGCTGACACGCCCGAACCCCCCGCGCCGCCGCCATACCGACTCGTTGTCTCGCCCGGTGCCCGCAGGGCTCTAAGCCAGAAGTTGCCGGCGGCAGCGGCCTTCGCGGCGTGGGAGTTCATCTCAGGTCCCCTGCTGGAACGCCCTCGGGCGGTCGGCGCCCCGCTACGCAAGCCGTTCGAAGGACTCTGGCGGGCACGACGCGGCGAATACCGCGTGCGCTACCGGGTCGTAGACGATCGCCGGGAGATACACGTCCTCGACATCGATCATCGCCGCGACGCCTACCGCCCGTAGGGACAAGCGACGGCGTGTCTGCCCGATTCGACGCGGGTACGCTGCCCGGTATCCATGAGCAGGTCTGGTCCAATGGGGGCTGGTTTCGGATGCGGGCTGGGACGGCGCTGTCTGGCAGGTACCGCCTTGACAAACCGCTGGGGCACGGCGGGATGGGACAGGTCTGGCAGGCTGTTGACCTGAACCTGGGCCGGACGGTCGCGGTCAAGCTGATCCGCGACGGGCAACTGCATTCGGGGCTGCTGGAGCGGTTCCGCCGCGAGGCGCTCGCGGTCGTCCACGAGCGCGGGATCGTGCACCGTGACCTCAAGCCTGCAAACCTGAGTGTGGCACCGGTGATACTGGAGGGAAGCAGGCTGGTCGGACTGGACGGACATGCCCGCCCCCGCAGCCTCTCCCGACATTTCCTCCAGCTCGAAGTCCGCCGCTGGTTGACGTTGATCGGGGGTGGGGCTTGGGCGTCCGAGGTGTCGTAAGGCGTCACGCACTTGGCGGTAGTACGTACGTCCCGCCGGAGAGCAGACGCACCAAGCGGTCCGCGACTCCCGTAGACGCCGCCGCGGGCCGGTCACGATCGTTTCCACCGAACGAACCGCGCCCGTCGTGTCGCTCCCGCCATGCACGTACAGGGCATAGGGCCTGCCGACAGTCGCTTCCAAGATCGGAAAATATGCGTAATCGCAAAAGTAACATCAACAAGGGTGTTCAGTCGATCGCGCGGCCGCTGCCGTCCGGGTGAGCCAGGCGGCGTAGCAGAGCAAGTGCCCCTTCGGTCGGGACGGGACGGAAGAAGTCCGCGTCGACGCGCTCGACAGCGGCGATCGCGCGGGGGGCGAGCTCGGCGCCCCTTGCGGTGACCTGAAGCAGCTTCGCCCTCGTGTCGGCCGGGTCGGTCTCGCGGCTGACCAAACCGTTGCGTTCCAGGGTGCGCAGCACCTGTGACGTCATCTTCACGTCGGTGCCGGCGTGCGCGGCGACGGCGAGCTGGTTGGGAGGCTCACCCTGGTCGCCCAGCCACCAGACGGAGGCGAGCAGCACGAACTGGACATGAGTGAGTTCGAGCGGGGCGAGCGCCGCCGCGATCGCCCGTTGCCAGCGCAGCGTGGCGTGCCACAGCAGGAAGCCGGGGCTGCCACCGGGAGGCAAGGCCACGTTATCGGTCGACCTTCGTCAGTCGCGGGACGCTGGCGCCTCCGCGAGCCTGACCAATGCCCCGATCGTGTCCGGAAAGTCAGCCGTGATCGCCGGGCCGACCTGAGTTCCCAGCTCGTCGGCCGCCGAACCTGTGATCTCTGTCCGGTAGGTCACGCGGCGGCGCTCCGCGTCGACCGCGTCGATGCGGTGCGTGGTGCGGACCAGAATGTCGCCGAGATCGACCTCATCGACGAACAGCCATGGCACGTCAACCTCAGTCAGCCGCAGCCGCACCGGCTGTTCACCTGCGGGGTTCATTACGATCTCGCTCCCGACCTCGAACGGACCACTGACCTCGATCCCGTCGATGTCCGCGTTCCAGGCCCTCCAGCCTGCCACATCTGCCCACAACCGCCAGACCGCCTCCGGCGCCGCCTCCGTCAGGACGCTGTGCTCGTAGGACCACATCCTGGGACCTCCTGCCATAAAAGTCTATGCGTAGATTATCTGCGCGCATCCTATCAGTGGCGTACCGATCACGGTGACTGGATCGCGCAGGCACCTCCAGCGCAGGCCGGTCGCGATGGTCTCGACCCCGCGGACCGCGCCGGTCGTATCGCTGTTGCCGTGGACGTACAGCGCATACGGCCGGCCAACGGTCGCGTCGAGACACGGGTAGTAGACGGTGTCGCAGATCTACCCGAAAGTAGGGTGCGCCAGACGGTCACACCGCGTGGCATCTCGCCGCTACCTCGCGCCGAACTCGCACGGGCTACCGGGTGACGATGACCGTCGCGCGGTGTCCGGTCGCGTTCTTGAGCTTGATGTCGCCTGTGAGCAGTTCGCAGCCGAGTGCTTCGGCGAGCGCGATGTAGGCGGCATCGTAGGCACCGAGGTTGTGTCGTAGCTTCCACATCCGGGGGTGGTAGGGCCAGACCGGATGACGGGTGATCCGCAAGCGCGCGTAGTCAGCCAGCATCTGCTCGCCGCGACGGTCAGTGATCTTCTTTCCGGCGGCAAGCCCGCGGACTGTTGACGCGACCTCGACGTCCAGATGGTGCGGGGCGTGCAGCGTGCGCGGGGCAGACAGGCGCTGCCGGAGCACCTCATCGCCATTGCGGACGGACAACACATCAATGACGAGCGAGCAGTCAACCACGTACGTGAGGGTCAACGCCGCCCCTCGTCCCGCGCCTCGAGGATGTCGTCCATGGTGAGCTCCACCGGTTCCCTGTCGCGGGCAATGCGGGCGATGACCTCGGCGTTGGTCTCCGTGGCCGCGTCAGCATCCATCAGGTCCCGCAAGTACCCGGACAGCGACTGGCCTAGCGATCTAGCACGCTCCCGGAGGACCGCGAGCGTCGTCGGATCGACATCGCGCACCTGGATGATGCCCACGTCGGCGGACTCGCTCATATGTCGATGCTACCACGCTTTCATGCACGGCGCATGAAGCTCCTAGATACCCAACCAGACGTGAGCGCTACGGCATCAGGCGCGCCACCGTGCCGACGCCCAGCTCGCAGCAGGCTTCGCGCGCAGCGGAGTCCGCGGTCACATCGCACCGACACGACCAGCGAGCCAGGCATTCGAACGGAGAGTACGGAGGTCGCCGCAGCGTGTCCGACCGCCGTCGCTACGACCGTTTGAACCCGCCCTCTCTTTGTCTTCCGTGCAGCGTACGAAGGCCGGGATTCGGTTATGCGCCGCGAGGATGCTATCGAGATCCTGGGCCTGTCAAACGTGACGTGGGAAGGCTTCCGCAGGCCGGGGGCATACGAAGAACAGATCATGACCGTGTTGGCCGAGATCCTGGTTCATCGGCACGCACAGTAACAAGAAGTAGCGGCGGTGTCACCCTTGGGTGCCCGCCGCTACTGTTGTTACGAAACGTGACCGCCCGAAGCACACTAGATCGCCTGGGTTCTGGTCGAAGAAGTGTTTGAGTGCGCCGGCCGCACCACCACGGCCACGTCCTCGATCGCGTCGTCGGGTGGCACCGGCGCGGACGGTCTCGAGGATCGCCTGCATCGCCGGTGCGGGTGTGTGATGAACGATCAAGAGAGTCGGCATCGTGACCATGCTGTTCACACCCGACTGACACACGAAGATCCGGGCCGCTCACAGTGCCCGGTCGGTCCATCGACGCACCCGTCCTGAACCCATCCGCGCTCGTGCCCGGCCCCGGGTGCCTGGGTAACCGGAGCGTGGAGTCCCACCCCGTGCCGGCCGTGGACTGCACTTTTGGTATCAGAATGGTATCGTCACCGTATGGCCTTTACGGTGCGTACCGACCAAGAGCTCGAAGAAGCCCTGACCGCGCTGGCCGCCAGCGAGGGTATTTCTCGGCAGGAGATCATCCGGCGTGCGGTTCTGGAGCGCTACGAGCGGGCCGGGCACACTGCCCGAGTACGGGACAGCTCCAACCGCATGATCGATCGATGGGGGGATGTGCTCATCCGGTTGGGCACAGTGTGAGTCGCGTCGCGTATCTCGATCTGGAGGACCTGCTCACGCTGGTACGCGACCTGGGCGCCGGTCCGGTGCGCGACGTCGGTCTGCTCGACGCGGCGGCGGCCCGGCCCCGCTCGAGCGCCTTCGGGCAGGACGCCTATCCGACCCTCGCGTTCAAGGCCGCCGCGCTGCTGCATTCAGTTGCCGGCAACCATGCTCTGGTCGACGGTAACAAGCGCCTTGCCTGGCTGGCGACCGTGGTGTTTCTCGACATCAACCGTCACACGGTCGACCTGACTCACGACGCGGCGTTCGACCTGGTCATGGATGTCGCTCAGGGTGCGGCGGAGGTCGAGGAGATCGCTGTTGGGCTGTGCGTCGTCTCACTGGACGGCGGGTAGCCCGCCTGTCCGCCGCTGTCCACTGCTGTCACCCGGTCAGCGGCGGCTGCCGTGGGCGCTGGGGTCGCTCGGTGGGATCGTCGACGGGTCGGTGCTGAGCTTCTTGCCGTCCCAGCGGAACGTCACATCAGCCGTGCCGGCGGTCGGGCAGCACACCTTGTCCGACGGCTCGTACAGGTCGTAGCGCAGCACGCTCACCATCTGCGTCGCGGACGCGACATGGATGCCGGCGCTCGGCTCGATGAAATCTTTACCGATCATGTCGGTGCCGACGAAGAAGAACGCGAACTCGCGGGATGTGCCAGCGGAGGCGGTGTCCCGGCCGATGAGGACGTTGAGGGTCCGGCCCGTGAGGAATCCGGTCTGGTCGGTCACCGCGTAGCCCTGCTCGTTGACGATCTTCGCCGCCTCGGCGAGGGTGAGCGGCCCGTGCGTCGGTGTCGGTGTCGGTGTCGGTGTCGGAGTCCGCGACGGGGTGGGGGTCGGCGTCGCGGTAGTGGGCCGGCCCGACGGCGTCGGGCTCCGGTGGGTGGCTGTGGTCGCGGTCGACGCCGGCGTGCTCTGCCCGGCTGCCGTCAACCCGCCGGTGTCTCCGGTCGGGGTGCTGTGCCCGCGTAATGTCATGGCGGCGATGATCCCGCCGGCGACCGCCAGCGCCAGGACGGTTGCCAGGACCGCGGCAAACGTGCCGCGTCGGCTGGGCCGTGACGGGCTTGGCTGCGACTCCCGGTACGGCTCGCCACCCCGGTGCGGTGCGGCTGGCGGGTACGGCTCGCCGCCCCGGTAAGGCTCGCCGCGCATAGGCTCGCCGCCGGCCCGCGTCCGGTATGTGGGTGAGCGAAAGGTCTCCTGCGCCTGCTCGGACGGTGCCTGCGGCGGGGTGGGCGGCAACGACCACCACTGCGCAAGGGCGGTGTGTGCCGCCCGGACGGTCTCGCCGGGGTCGACCACATCGTGCCCGACGAGCCCGGCGACGAGCTGTGTGGCGGTCGGGCGCCGTGCCGGGTTCTTGTCCAGCGTCCGGGCCAGCACCGCGGTGAGGGCCGGTGGCACACCGGTCAGGTCGGGGGCAGCGGTCATGATCTGGACGGCGATCGCTTCGGGGCGCTCGCCCCGGAACGGCTGGCGGCCGGTGGCGGCGAACGCGACGCACGCACCCCAGGCGAAGATGTCGGTCGGCGACCCGGCCCGCTCACCCCGTAGCTGTTCGGGTGCCATCCACACCAGGGTGCCGATGAGCACGCCGGTACGGGTATGGCTGGTCGAGTCCGACGACCTCGCGATCCCGAAGTCGATGACCTTCGGGCCATCCCAGGTGACCAGGATGTTGGATGGTTTGAGGTCGCGGTGGACCACCCCGGCCGCGTGGATCGCGACCAGGGCGTCGGCGAGCCCGACCGCCAGCCCGTCGAGCAGGCGTCCGGTGAAGGGGCCGCGCTGGGCGACCGCCTCGGTCAGGCTGCGGCCCTCGACGTATTCGGTGGCCATCCACGGGCGTGGGCCGTCGGTGTCGGCGTCGATCACCGCGGCGACCGACATGCCGCGCACCCGCGCGGCCGCGGTCACCTCGGTGCGGAACCGGTCGCGGAACTCGGGGTTGTCGGCGAGCCCCGGCGAGGGCACCTTGACCGCGACCGGCTTGTTGTCCGCGGCGAACCCGAGGTAGACGATGCCCATGCCGCCGGCGCCGATCCGGCTCTGTAGACGGTACGGCCCGACCTCGCGCGGGTCGTCGTCCGACAACGGCTGGAGCACGTCTTTTCCTCCTCCTTGCCACCCGCCCGCCCGCTCGATTGGCGGATGGTGTCCCCGATTGTCCCTGATGCGTTCGCCCGTGCGTGGCAGCGCTGCTCCGATGGCGTCGGCTATGCGACATCCTCCGTCTCGGGGGAAAAATTTTGCCTTGATTCCGGTCTGGAAGAATAGTATCTTGACGATCAAGAGGGTTTGACAGAAGGTTTATCGGTCTCTCCGAGAAGCTGGCCGCACGAGAAACAGATCTTGTGGGATGTGGCCCCGACACGGTGTGATCCAGGCGAGATGTACGCGGAAGGAGGGGCGGGATGTCGACCACACCTGCCGCGGTCCCCATGCGGGGTCGGATCTCCCTGGTCACGGGGAGTCGCGCCGTCGCACACCCGACGGTCGCACCGGACCGGGTGCTGGAGGTGCTGGGCCGCCACGTCCGCACCGACGGCTTCGACATCGTCCTCGACACTGCGCACAGCCGTGGCAGCTGGCTCGTGGATGCCCGTGACGGCCAGCGCTATCTGGACCTGTACAGTTTCTTCGCCTCGGCGCCGCTGGGGGTCAATCCGCCGGAGCTGACCGGCGACCCCGATTTTCTCGCCGAGCTGACCGCCGCAGCGGTCAACAAGCCGGCCAACCCCGACATCGCCACCGCCGCCTACGCAGGGTTCGTCGAGACGTTCGTCCGGGTCCTCGGCGACCCGGAGCTGCCCCACCTGTTCTTCGTCGAAGGCGGAGCGCTCGCCGTCGAGAACGCCCTGAAGTGCGCGTTCGACTGGAAAAGCCGTCGCAACGCCCAGGCGGGGCGGTCGCCGTCGCTCGGGATGCGGGTGCTGCACCTGCGCCACGCCTTCCATGGACGCAGCGGCTACACCCTGTCGGTCACCAACACCGACCCGGTCAAGACCGACCGCTTCCCCACCTTCGACTGGCCGCGGATCGACACCCCGGCGGTCACCTACCCGCTGGACGACACCCGGCTGGGCGACCTCGCCGTGGCCGAGGCGGGCGCGCTCGCCCAGGCCGAGGCGGCGTTCGCCCGCCATCCACACGACATCGCCTGTTTCCTGGCCGAACCGATCCAGAGTGAGGGCGGCGACAACCATCTGCGGGCGGAGTTCCTCACCGCGATGGAACGTCTGTGTCACGTCCATGACGCGTTGTTCGTCCTCGACGAGGTCCAGACCGGGGTGGGGAGCACCGGGTCGGCCTGGGCCTACCAGCAGTTGGGCCTGCATCCCGACGTTGTCGCCTTCGGTAAGAAGGTGCAGGTCGGTGGGGTGATGGCAGGCCGGCGGGTGGACGAGGTGCCCGACAACGTCTTCTGTGTAGCGGGAAGAATCAACTCGACCTGGGGTGGCGGGCTGGTCGACATGGTCCGCTCCCGGCGGATGCTGGAGATCATGGAAGCTGACGGATTGTTCACCCGGGCCGGCGAGCTCGGCGCTGACCTGCTGGCCGGCCTGTGGGAGCTGGCCCGGCGCCACCCGTCGCTGGTGACCAACCCGCGCGGGCGCGGCCTGCTGTGCGCGATCGACCTGCCCGCACCCGGAATCCGCGACGAGGTCGTGCGCCGGCTGCGCACCGAGGAGCATGTGCTGGTCCTGCCCGCTGGTCCGCGGGCACTGCGCTTCCGGCCCGCGTTGACCGTTTCGGCCACCGAGCTCTCCCTCGGCGTGGATGCTCTTGAGCGGGTACTGACCAGCGTCCCGGCCACCTGATGGGATCGGTGAGCCTGTCGACGAACCCCGCCCATCTTGATGAGGTCGTCGCGGAGATCGTGCTTGCGAGCCCCGCCGAACTGCTGGCTGCCTGCCGCATCGCCCGGGACGCCCAGCCCGGCTGGGCCGATGTGCCCGCACCCGTGCGCGGAACCGTGATCGCGAACCTCGGGCGCCTGGTCGAGGACAACGCCGACGCGCTCGCCCGGCTGGTCACCCGCGAGGTCGGCAAGCCCCTGGCCGAGGCGCGCGGTGAGGTACAGGAGATCATCGACACCTGCCGGTTCTTCCTCGGCGAGGGCCGGCGTCTCTACGGCGAGACCGTGCCCTCGGAACTGCCCGACAAGCAGCTGTTCACCTTCCGGGAACCGGTCGGTGTGATGGCAGTGATAACTGCGGGTAACTTTCCGGTGGCGGTTCCGGCGTGGTACATCGTCCCGGCGTTGCTGTGCGGCAACACCGTCGTGTGGAAGCCGGCCGTCTACGCGGCCGCGTGCGCCCAGGCGTTCACCGAGCTGGTTCACCATGCCGGGGTACCCGCCGGCGTGCTGGGCCTGGTGCCCGCCGAGGGGGTGGAAACGTTCACCGGCCTGGAGCGGGCGCTGGAGGCAGGGTGCGTCGACAAGGTCGGCTTCACCGGCTCGACCGAGGTCGGACGGATGATCGGCGAGCTGTGCGGCCGGCACCTGCAGACCCCCTGCCTGGAGCTGGGCGGGAAGAACCCGATGGTGGTCGCACCCGACGCGGATCTGGACGCCGCCGTCGCCGGGGCGGTGTTCTCCGGTTTCGGCACGGCCGGGCAGCGGTGCACGTCGCTGGGCACAGTGATCGTGCACGCGTCGTTGCACGACGAGTTCGTCCGCCGGTTCGTGACCGCGGTGCAGGCGGCGACGATCGGTGACCCCTTCGCGGACGTCCTCTACGGGCCGTTGCTCGATCGGCGGTTCGCCGCTGGTTTCGAACACACCCTCGGGTTCATCCGTGATCATCACCGGGTTGCGGGATCCTCGGCGGTCGGGCGGATCGACGCGGCCCGCCCGCGCAACGGGTTCGTCGGCGTCGCCGAGACCGGCCTGTACTACCATCCGGTGATCCTCGACGGTGTGCGTCCCGGGGACGAGGTGTTCGGTGAGGAGACGTTCGGCCCGATTGTCGGCGTCACCACCTACGGCCACCTCGACGAGGCGATAGAACTGGCCAACGCGCCCGGTTACGGCCTGTCTTCGTCGATCTACACCAATGACCCGGCGACGGTCTTCCGGTTCCGCCGCAGGATCAGCGCCGGCATGGTCAGCGTCAACAACTCGACGTCCGGGGCCGAGGCGCACCTGCCCTTCGGTGGCAACGGCCGGTCCGGTAACGGTTCCCGCCAGTCCGGACGTTGGGTGCTCGACCAGGTCACCCGGTGGCAGGCGGTCAACTGGGACTACTCCGGCCACCTGCAGAAGGCTCAGCTGGAAACCGGCATCCCCACCGCGGACCTCACCTTCCGCCTCCCCAGCGGCTGGCCGCCACCGACGGGTTGATCGTCGACGGATGAGTCGGTCGTCCCGGTCACGCTGGGCGTAGCCATTCCTCCAGCGCGGCGTTGTCGAGCGTGGTCCTGCGTAACCATGCGTCGAGCGCAGTGACGAGCGATTCGTGGTTACGCCGCGTCCGTGGGAATGTCCGGTTGCTGGTGTAGATCATTCCGATCATCTGCCCGCCTGCCTCGTCGGCGGCCACGAGTAGGCGGCGGAAGTCCTTGACGTTTTCCGTGACTATCCAACGGTTGTGTTCCAGAGCCCATGCGTAGAGGTCAGCGTCCGCCATGGCTCGCAGACTGTCGTCCGCCGCGACCGCGACGACGTCATGGCCGAGATCGCGCAGCCGTTGCGCCACAGCCGGGGCGTGCATCTCGTCCAGGAGCAGAGCGATGGCACGGGGTCCATCACCTGACGGGTCGTCCTGGTCGTTCACGCAAGCAACCGCAGCTGAGCCTGGTCCGCTTCTTCGGCGGCTCTGGACTCCGCGTCGGCCTGCTCGATCTCGGCGTCGATCTCCTCGCGGTAGTCGAGGTAGTACCGCAAGGCGGTACGCACCTTTGCTACGGGGAGGTTCAACAGCTCGGCGGCTGCCTCGACGGCACGTGGCCCACGCTCGTCCAACTCCCGAAGAGTCTTGATGACCTCCCACAGGTCGGGACCGGTCACGAGCGCCGCCCGGCGACCGGTCGGGCCGTCCTTGAAGGTCACACCTGGATGTTCGGCCTGGCGCAACCCCTCGTCGACCAGGCGCTGCGCGAGGCCGGAAACGGTTGCCCCCGGTAGCGCCTGTGCCCGACGCCGTAGCCGGGCGAGCAGTTCCGGGTCGAATCGGATCGATAGTGGCGCACCCATGTAGTGCATTGTAGCCTCTGTACTACGACATCCCGCGGTCGTCAGCGGGCCCAGTGGGGGAGCAGCGCCGTGAGGTCGAGGTCGACCGGGAACGGCTCGGTGACGGTGAGCCGCTCGCCGCTACCGGCCACCGTGTAGGCGTCGCCGCGGCCGCGCCGGTAGGTCGTCACCCGCGGCGGGGACGGTTCAATCCGCCAGTAGTACGGAATGCCGAACTGGGCGTACAACGCCGGTCTGGTGGTGCGGTCCTCAACGTGGTTGCCGGGGGATTCGATCTCGATCGCGACGACGACCTCGGCGGGAGCGAACCAGTGCCGGCCCGGTTCGTCGCTGCGCACCACCATGAGGTCGGGGATGCGGGTGAGCTGCCGGCCGAACCGGATGTCCACGGCCATCGCAAGGGCGAACGGCTCGGTCGCGAGCGCGTCAAGCGCAGCGAAGAGTCGGGCGCTCAGGGCCTGGTGCAGGTTGGAAGCCGACGGCGACACGCTGAGCGCTCCGTCGGTCAGTTCGTAGCGGTGGTTGCTGACCGGCAGTTCGTCAAGGTAGTCGGTGGTCCACCCATCCGGCGGGATCGCGATCAGCGGCTCGCTCATCGGCGCGTCCTTCCGTCCATCTCCGTGACTCAAGTCTACGTCGGCGTGCGGACGGGAAGGCCCGCATCCCGGGCGGCCGCAGCCAGTCGGTGGTCATAGGTAACGAAGGCGGTCAGCGCCTCCGCGAGGTGGAGTGCGGCCGCGAGATGGATCGCGTCGAGGGTACGGACATACGGATCAGCGACGATGCCGGCCTGGTCGAGCAACGGCCGCTCCAGCTCGACCTGGTCCAGTTGATCGACCAGTTCGACGGCGGCTGCGTGCAGCTGGGAGTCCTTCGGTGCTGCACGGCGTACGACCCGCGTCACTTCGGTGCGGGCCAGGGTGGTGGTTACGTGTGGATAGGCGGCGTGAGCGGAAAGGAATGCCACAAGTGCCGGGGTTTCGGGTTCAGTGACGAGCAGTTTGACCAGCGCGCAGGAGTCCAGGTAGATCATAGGTCGTCCTCGTCGCGCATGTCCGCAAGGATCTGGGACAACGGTGGAATCTCCGGACGCGCTGCCAACGGTTGCCAGCCGGCCAGACCGCCGCGACCCGGATGCAGGACTCCCGCGGCGATCAGTTCGTCCCTGGCCTTATGGGACGGTCCAGGGGGGACGAGGAGGGCGACCAGTCGTCCCCGTTCGGTGATCTCGACGGTCTGCCCATCCTTGATCTTCTCGATCACCCGGGCGGTGTTGTGCTGCAGTTCTCTGACTCCGACGCGCACGACCATGACGCACATAATAGCCCTCAATGTGCGTCGAAGCCGAGAACCGAAGGTCCACCGGGCCGTCCCCGGGTCGATCCAGCGCGGGGGCCTCGTGGGCCGGCGGAACCTCTACATCATGTCACTCACGGCATGTTCTCACTCTCGGAGGGTTACACCGTTATTT
>NZ_CAUVXL010000166.1:0-30963 GCF_963555915.1 Protofrankia sp. Cas4 | reverse complement strand
TTATTTCTACAGGCCCGGCCGTCGGTACCCGCCGGGATGCCGACGCGGGCACCCCGCAGCACGTGGCTGTCGCGATCGGCCCGGAGTACGGCACGGCACGGTCAGCCCGAGCTTCATCAAGGATGCCGCCCGCGAGGCGCTGCGCGGCCAGGGCCACGACCTCCTGAAGAAGACGGGTGCGGCGAACCTGTTCACCGTGTTCGGTGAGCCGGACATCGAGATCGCGCACACGCCCGACGGGCTCGTGGTCGACATCCGGGGCATCGATGTGTATGACCCGACCACCGACGATATCCGCTCGGACGGCCCGCCCAGCATCGCGCTGTGGATGGTCGACACGGCGTACAACGGGGAGTCGTTCCCCAAACCCGACACCGACAGGATCGCGGTCAAGGCGATCAACCACTACGGCGACGAAGTCATCAAGATCTACGAGGTGTGACCCGTGATCCCTCAGCGGTTGACAGACCAGCCGGCGCGCCGCAGGATCACGATCAACCGTCGATATGTCATGATCGGCCCATGAGTACGACAGCAGCCGACAATGTACGGCTGACCGTCCCGCTCTACACCGTCGCGGAGGCCGCTCGATACCTGGCGCTCAAGCGCACGACGTTCGCCACCTGGGCCAGAGGATACGTACGGCGGCCTGAGGGGCGTCGGGCGGTCACCAAAGAGGCTGTGGTCACATCGCTGCGGCCTGCCCATAAGAACGGACCGTCGGTGCCGTTCGTGGGGCTGACCGAGGGGATGGTTCTCGCCGCATTCCGGCAGGCTCACGTTCCTCTCCAACAGATCCGCCCGGCACTCGATTTTCTGCGGGCCGAGGTGGGCATCGAGCATGCCCTGGCATGCAGGCGGCTGTACCTCGTCGGGGCCGAACTGCTGTGGGACTATGCCCACCACAATGACGCCGATCCGCTGGCCGCGCGTCGAACCCTCGAGTTGGTCAGCCTCCGCAGCGGTCAGCGTGTTTTTACCGAGGTCGTGCAGAGGTACCTGAGGCTCATTACTTATGCCGACGACGATCTCGGCGAGCGGGTCCAGCTGCCCGGTTACGACACGGCCTTGATCGCGGTTGATCCGCAGATGAACTTCGGGCGCCCGTATTTCCTCCACAGCGGGGTCCGAGTCGAGACCGTCCTACGCCGTCACCAGGCCGGTGAGAGCATCGAGGACCTGACTGATGACTATGGGATCCCACTCGACGAGATCGCGGACGCGATAGATGTCGCGGCCCGATACACAGCCTGAACCACCGGTCTTCTTCACCGACCGTGATCTCGGGGCAAAAATCGTTCCAAGCAGATTACGCGCGGCCGGATTCGTGGTTGTGGTCATGCAGGAGCACTACGGCACGGAGAAGTCCCAGGCGGCTAAGGATCACGAGTGGATACCCGAAGTCTCAGCTCTCAACATGGCGATCCTGACGAACGACACGGCGATGCGATTCGATGGGTTGATACGAAAGGCGATAGTTGAGTCGCGGGCTCGGTGCTTCGCCCTCGCCAGGCAGAACCTGACAGGCCCACAAATGGCTGATCGCATAATTGCTAATCGTGATGCAATTCTTTCCGTCGCGGGACTGTTGCCGGGCGTTCTTTGGGAACGATGTGAATCTGGTGTTGTGGCAGGAGCATCAGATTCACATCGTTAAGAGTCTGGTCTGAATCCTCTGTCCGGGCGAGCCCAAGATTCAAAACAGGCTCATAGAGCGCCTGTACCGTAACCAGCTACGGGGTCAGGTTGTGGTGACGGCCTGTAGGGGTGTCCATGCGTTGCCAGCCAGGGCGGTACGGATGGCGTGCATGGGTGGGATGGCGTGCATGGGTGGGATGGCGTGGAGCCGTTTGGCCAGCACATATCCGGGGTGCCGGCCACCCTTGGTGGTGCACCCGGTCCTTGTTGGCGGCGATCCCGGCTGCGGCCTGTTCGAGGTAGGCGGCGCGGACCTGCTCGATCTTACCGCCGGTCAGGCAGGTGCGGCCCTCGGCCAGGGCCGCACTGACGGCCGACCGGCCCGCACGCAGCACCTCGATCATCGCCGTCGCCCATGCCTGGAGCCCGGGTTCGGCCTCGGCGACACCCCGAACCGAACGGATCAGGTGCGCTTTACACAGCTGGCGCGCGGTGAGGATCTTCTCGTACGCGTCGTAGCTGGCGTAGTCGTCGCACACCAGGGTGCCGGTGTAACGGCTGAACAGGCCGAAGGCGTCGAAGGCGGCATGGCCCGGGTGTGCCCGGCGCCCAGCTGTGGACGGACGGCAGGCCACGGTCGTCGCGTACTGGACGGGTGCAGGGCCCGGATGACCTTCGCCGAGGAGCGGCCACAGTACGAAACCTCGCTACCCCCACCCCGGCCTTGCGGTCGATGTAGAGCGATCGGCAGGGACGGTCACCTTCCGCGAGCGTTCGGCGGCCCCGTACCCGCTGAGGCTGGTGCCACTGTGCCGCCGGCGGAGACCGTCGGTAGGCGCCGCTAGAGTTCAGGGAAGGGTAGGGCAAGAAAGGGGACCGATGGCTAGCGATTCCTTCGTCCATCTGCATGTTCACACCGAGTACTCGATGTTGGACGGTGCGGCCAAGGTCAATTCTCTGTGTGCCGAGGCGGCCCGTCTCGGGATGCCCGCGGTCGGCATGACCGATCATGGTAATATGTTCGGTTCCTACGAGTTTCAGCAAGCTGCGAAGAAATCCGGTGTCAAGCCGATCATCGGTATCGAGGCGTACATCGCACCCGAATCGCGTTTCCACAAGAAGCCCATCTTCTGGGGCGAGGGCGGCCAGCGTAACGCCGACCCCGACGGGGAAGGCGGTGACGTTTCCGGTAGCGGCTCCTACACCCACATGACCATGCTCGCCGCCAATGCGACCGGCTTGCGGAACCTCTTTCGCCTCTCCAGCCTGGCGAGTCTCGACGGCTACTACCGCAAACCTCGGATGGATCGCGAGCTGATCTCCGAACACGCCGTCGGAATCATCGCGACAACGGGCTGTCCCTCCGGTGAGGTCCAGACCCGGCTGCGCCTGGGTCAGTTCGACAAGGCGCTGGAAGCGGCCGCGACCTTTCAGGACATCTTCGGCGCGGAGAACTATTTCCTTGAGCTGATGGACCACGGCCTGGCCATCGAACGCAGCGTGCGCGACGGACTCCTGCGAATCGCCCGGGAGCTGGATCTGGCGCCGCTCGCGACGAATGACAGCCACTACGTCACCAAGGATCAGGCGGATTCGCACAGCGCGCTGCTGTGTGTCGGCACCGGCAAGACACTCGACGACCCCAAGCGTTTCAAGTTCGACGGAGACGGCTACTACCTCAAGAGCCCCGACGAGATGCGGGAGCTGTGGGACGGTCAGGTTTCCGGCGCCTGCGACAGTTCTCTGCTGATCGCCGAGCGGGTCGAACCGTATGACGACGTGTTCACCTTTGTCGACCGAATGCCACGCTTCCCCGTCCCCGCCGGGGAGGACCAGCTGTCGTGGTTGTACAAAGAGGTCGCCCGAGGAGTGGAGCACCGGTTCGGCGCCAACCCCTCGCAGGATGTCCGCGAGCGGATCGACTACGAACTCCGGATGATCGACCAGATGGGTTTTCCCGCCTACTTCCTGGTCGTCGCCGACATCTGCCGGGAGGCGCGCGACAAGGGTATCCGGGTGGGGCCGGGACGCGGCTCGGCCACCGGTTCGATGGTCGCCTACGTCCTGGGGATAACCGAGCTCGACCCGATCGAACACAAACTGATCTTCGAGCGGTTCCTGAACCCCGAACGGGTCACCCCTCCCGACGTCGACCTGGACTTCGACGAACGCCGTCGCGGCGACATGATCCGTTACGTGACGGAGAAATACGGTGAGGAGAAGGTCTGCCAGATCCTTACCTTCGGCACCATCAAGGCAAAAGCTGCGATCAAGGACTCCTGCCGCGTCCTGGGCTACCCCTACTCCCTCGGCGACCGCATCACCAAGGCGATGCCGCCGGACGTGTTCGGCAAGGGCATCCCGCTGTCGGGCATCACCGATCCCCAACACGAGCGGTACAGCGAGGCGGCGGAGGTTCGCGGCCTCTACGAAACCGATCAGGAGGTCCGAAAGGTCATCGATACCGCCCGCGGGTTGGAAGGACTCACCCGTGGAACCGGCGTGCACGCCGCCGGGGTCATTCTCTGCTCCGAACCGTTGCTGAATGTTCTGCCGATCCACCGGCGCGACGCCGACGGTGCCATCATCACGGGCTTCCCGTTCCCGCAGTGCGAGGACATGGGCCTGCTGAAAATGGACTTCCTGGGCCTGCGGAACCTCACCGTCATCGACGACGCGATCCGCAACATCCGCCAGAACCGCGGGATCGACCTCGACCTCCAGACCCTTCCGCTGGCCGACGTCCCCACCTTCGAGCTGTTGGCCCGTGGTGACACACTCGGGGTGTTCCAGCTTGACGGTGGCCCTATGCGCAGTCTGCTGCGTCTCATGGCGCCGACCACGTTCGAGGACATCGCGGCCGTGCTGGCGCTGTACCGACCGGGACCCATGGCGGCGAACTCGCACATCGAGTACGCCGACCGCAAGAACGGCCGCAAGCCCATCACGCCCATCCACCCGGAACTGCGGGACGCACTCGAAAGCATCCTCGGCGACACCTACCATCTCGTCGTCTACCAGGAGCACGTGCTCGCCATCGCACGCGAGCTCGCCGGCTACAGCCTCGGTAAGGCCGACCTGCTGCGCCGCGCCATGGGGAAGAAGAAGAAGGAGATCCTGGACGCCAGCTATGCCGAGTTCATGGTGGGTATGGACGAAAAAGGTTACTCGAAGGTGGCCGCGCAGGCGGTGTGGGACGTTCTGCTCCCGTTCTCCGGCTATGGCTTCAACAAGTCGCACACCGCCGGTTACGGTGTCGTCTCCTTCTGGACGGCTTATCTGAAGGCCAACTATCCAGCCGAGTTCATGGCCGCCCTGCTCACCTCCGTCGGCGACGACAAGGACAAGATGGCGGTATATCTGGCGGAGTGCCGCAAGATGGGGATCCGCGTGCTGCCGCCGGATGTCAACGACTCATCCCTGTATTTCACCCCGGTCGGCACCGACGTCCGTTTCGGTCTGGGTGCCATTCGGAACGTCGGGGCGCCGGTGGTCGACTCGATCAGGGCCACGCGGCAGAAGAAGGGCGCGTTCACCTCGTTCCCGGATTTCCTCGACAAGGTCGAGATCGGTGTCTGTAACAAACGTACCGTCGATTCCCTCATCAAGGCGGGCAGCTTCGATTCGCTCGGCCACACCCGCCGGGCGCTGGTGAGTGTCCACGAGGTCGCCATCGACGCCGTCGTCGGCCCTAAGCGGGCTGAGGCGTTCGGCCAGTATGGTCTGTTCGGAGATGGCGACGAGAACGAGGGCGAACCGGTGAAGATCGGTCTCAACCTCGATCTCAGTGCCGCGGAGTGGCCGCGCCCTGAACTCCTCGCGCAGGAACGCGAGATGCTCGGCCTCTACGTTTCCAGCCATCCGCTGGAGGGCGCCGAAAAGATCCTGGAACGCAATCGGGACATCTCAATCGTTGATCTTCTTGACAGTGGCCGAAGCGAGGGCGCTGTCCGCATAGCGGGCGTGATCGCGAAGGTCGATCGGCGGGTTAACAAGACCAGCGGCAGCCTCTGGGCCATCCTCACCCTTGAGGATCTCGACGCCGCCGTGGAGGTTCTGTTCTTCCCGAAGAGCTATGAAATCCACGGCACTGAGCTGGTGCCCGACGCCGTCGTCTCCGTGCGGGGCAGGCTCAATGAGCGCGACGGCGCCATCAGTATCTTCGGACAGGATCTCACCACGCTCGACGTGTCGAGTGTCAGTGCGGACGCGGAGCCGCCTGTTGTCCTCACGGTACCCACTCACAAGGTGACCCCGGACCTCGTCAACAACCTCAAGCACATCCTGACCACCCATCCCGGCAGCACCCCCGTGCACCTGCGGCTGCAGAGCCCGCGGCGGACCTCCTTGCTCAAGCTCGGACCCGAGGTCGACACGACCGGAGCCTTCTGGGGAGACATCAAGAGCCTCCTCGGCGCGAAGGCCGTCGCCTCGTGACCGCGAGCTGACGAGACGGCCCTCACGCAGTCGTTCAGCCACTGGGTCGCCCGGACTCTGGGTCGCCCGGACTCTGAAGCAACTGCCGGCCGACGGCGACCCACGCGCGACCCGCCCGCGCTGCGCCGGCCGGGTTCTATCGACGGCTTGACACGCCGGATACCCATCAAACGGTCAATGCCATTGTGTATGAGCCGGCTGTGACCGTGGATGAACATTCTCACCCGTGACTGCCTTATCGTCCCGGAGTCGGGTTCGATATGGTTTGTAGCCAGGTGTCTGCGGGATGCGGACACGCCCGTCGTGTCATCACTTTATGCCACTGCGTTGTGCCATTACGGGTTGCTTATGCACGTCGTCGTTGTGTGGGAGGGGGCATTGCCAGTGTCTGAGCAGGACGAATCGGTTCACCTGGAGTCGCGTGGGCCGTGGTCGGGTCAGTGGGGGACGTCGGAGGGGGACGTCGACGGCCGGGTGGACAGTGCGTCCGAACCGTGGCGGATCGCGCGTTCCGTCGCGAACCCGTTGCGCCTTCGCCTGGGCGTAGCACAGCAGGCCGTTGCGGCCGGGGTGCCGAGCCGGCTCTGAACAGGTCGGCCTGAGCACGCCATGGCCTGAGCACGCTATGCCGAAGGCCGCGGTACCGAACGAGTCGGTGCCGCGGCCTTCGATATTCTGCCTCAGATTACAGGGGCCGCCGGGCGTGCGGGAGAAACCATGATCGCACGCCCTTTGGCTGGATCTACGCTATTGGGGCCGCCGGGCGTGCGGGAGAAACCATGATCGCACGCCCTTTGGCCTTGCCCCCGGGTCGGATCAGGCCTGACCGGTTGTCGTCGCGGATGGCGGACCCTGGCGGCGCCCCCCGCGGCGCTGCTGGTCGGACCCGCGGCCGGATGCCGAACCACCGCGGGATGCCGGGGCACCCCACTGCTTGTCCGTGCCGCGCCGCGAGCCGCCGGACGGCCGTCCCTGCGCCGGCACCCTGGCCGAGACCGACTCGGCCGAGGCGGTCCGCTGCTGCGGCAGGATCCGAGGCGCGGGCGGTCCGGCAAGGCGTGCTACGACCTCGGCGTCCGCGTCGGCCGCTTCCGGCTGGGCGTCACTACCGGCGGCACGCAGTAGCGCGCGTACGATGCCACGTTCTTCGGGCAGCGAGACGAGCACGTCGGCGCCGTGCGCGCCCGCTCGGGCCGTCCGTCCGCCGCGGTGCTGGTAGGTCTTGGGATCACTCGGAAGCCCTGCGTGCACCACGATGTCGACGCCGTCGACGTGGATGCCGCGAGCGGCCACGTCGGTGGCGACCAGTACCCGGTGCGCGCCGTCGGCGAACCCGGCGAGTGCCCGGGTCCGAGCGTTCTGCGCCATGCCGCCGTGCAGCGGCTGGGCCGGGACGCCCGAGCGGGTGAGCTGCTCGGCGAGCCGGTCCGCGCCCCGCTGGGTGCGAGCGAACACCAGGGTCCGCCCGGAACCACCGGCGAGCGCGGTGACCAGGCGGGTGTGGGCAGCCGGATCCGAGGCTTCGAGAGCGTGCCGCGACAGCGTCGAGACCTGCGCGGTCTCCGAGTCGATGGCGACGAGCACCGGTTCGGGCAGGTACTGACGGACCAGCACCTCCACCTCGCGGTCGAGGGTCGCGCTGAACATCAGCCGCTGACCACCGGCCGGGGTCGCGTCCAGCAGCGCTCGCACGGCCGGGAGGAAGCCGAGGTCACACATGTAGTCGGCCTCGTCCAACACCGTGATCGCGATCTCCTCCAGAGAGCAGGCACCGCGTTCGATCAGGTCGCCAAGGCGTCCGGGCGTGGCGACGACGATGTGCACTCCGCGCCGCAGCGAGCTGATCTGGCGGGAGATCGACGTCCCGCCGTACACCGCGCGTAGCCGAAGGCCCAGTGGCCGGGCGAGCGGGTCCAGCGCGTCGTGGACCTGCTGGGCGAGTTCCCGGGTCGGAACGAGGATCAGGCCGCGGGGGCGTCCCGGCGCGACAGCGCGGTTCTTCGACAGCTCCGCGAGCATCGGCAGGCCGAACCCGAGGGTCTTGCCCGATCCGGTGCTTGCCCGGCCGAGGACGTTCTCACCGGCAAGGACGTCGGGCAGGGTTGCGGCCTGTACTGCGAACGGGGCGGTGATCCCCTGTCGGGCAAGGGCGCTGACGAGGGCCGCCGGTAGGCCGGCGTCCGCGAAGGAGCTGACCGGTGGCCGTGGCTCGCGGGTCGGCAGAGTCGGGCGGGGCGGAGTCGCGGATCGGTTCGGGCCGTTCTGCTTGCCGCCCGGACGAGGGCCGCCGCGACCGCGGTAGGCGCCGCCGCCACCGCTGCCACCACCACCGCGAGCGGGCCGGGAACGTCGGCGGGCAGGGGAGGGCTGAGTGTCACCGTGCTGAGACAGGGTTCATCCGTCCGTCGTGTCGAGGTCGCCGCGTGGATGCGTCGGCGATCATGTGGCAGCGGTCGTGCGTCCAGCTCGGGCCGCGTCACCAAAGCATGATCAGAGTGAACCCTCTTGGGTTCGCCCCGACCTACTCTCACACGGACCTCGGGCATGTGGTTCGAAAACCGCACACCATGGACGGCCTGTGGCCGCCAGCGGGTTCAGCGTACACCGATCACCACCCCGGATGTCGCCGGCCGCAGGTGAGACCTCGCGCACGCTGGGCCGGGGCCACCCTGGTCGCTCTCACAGCAGCAGGCCTGTCAGGAGATGGATGACCAGCCCGGCGAGCGCGCCGACCACCGTGCCGTTGATACGGATGTACTGCAGGTCACGACCCACATGGAGTTCGACCTTGGCCGCGGTCTCGGTCGGTTCCCAGCGCGCGACCGTCTCGCTGATCACGCCTGTGATCTCGGATCGGTACCGGTTGACGATCCACGCCATGACGTCGGTCGCTGCGGCGTCGACGCCCGCGCCCAGCCGTGGTTCTGTGGTCAGTCGATGACCGAGCATCCGCAGTTCGTCGGCCATCCGCATCCGCAGGACGCTGTCCGGATCGCCGGCAATATCCAATAGGATGGATTTGGTGGTATTCCACATGGTTGCGACCAGCAGGTCGACATCCGGGTGGTTGCGGACACGTTCCTTGAACTTCTCCACCCGCTCGGCAGTGCCCGGGTCGGTGCGCAGCTGCTCGGCGAACCGGGTCAGAAAGTCGTCCAGGGCCAGGCGCAGCCGGTGGTTCGGATCCGCGCGGACCTCCCCGGTGAACCGCAGCGCTTCGGCGTAGGCGCGGGCCGCGATCGCCTCATCCACGAAGCGCGGTGACCATGACGGGGCCTGGTCGGTCACTATCTGTAGCATGATTTCCGGGTTGTTGCGCAGCCAGGTCTCCACCTGGACGGCAACCAGGTCGACGAGACGGTGGTGTAGTCCGTTGTCTACAATGCGGTCCAGCGCCGTGCCTGCGGCCGGGGCCCACGGGCGGTCCATGACCCGGGCCAGGATGGTTTTTTCGACCACTTCCACCATCACTTCGTCCCGGATGCCCGCGAGCGCCACGACCAGGCGGGTGGATGCCTCCGCGGTGATCCGTTCGGCATGGCCGGGTCCACCGAGCCAGGTCCCGATCCGCAGGGCCACCCCCAGGCCCGCGATTTTGTCGCGGATCACCGGCTCGGCCAGGAAGTTCTCGGCGACGAAGCGTTCGAGGCTTCGCCCCAGGTCGTTCTTGCGGTTCGGGATGATCGCCGTATGCGGGATGGGCAGGCCCAGCGGCCGGCGGAACAGGGCGGTCACGGCGAACCAGTCGGCCAGGGCGCCCACCGCACCCGCTTCCGCGGCGGCCCGGACATAGGCGGCCCACGGTGGCCCGCCGCTGGTCTCCCACCGCCAGAACACGACATAGATGATCACGACGAAGGCCAGCAGGCCGGTCGCGATCATTCGCATCCGCTGCAGCCCACGCCGCAGTTCGGCGTCACCGGCCGCCGTGGGTTCTGATCGTGCAGGCATCATCCTCCGCTCACGGGTTGTCACGCCACTACTGCCAGGCGCTCTTAGCGATGTGAATCTGATGCTCCTGCCACAACACCAGATTCACATCGTTCCCAAAGACCGTACGGCTGCGACGGTCCGAGACCCGGTTGCCGGTCATCCTGGTGACCGAGCCGTCAGTCCCCGTGCCGCGCCGAAGGCTCTGGTGGGGTTGTTGGTGGAGCGTGATCGCCGAAGGCGCTGCACGGGGGAGGCGTATGTTCAGCGGCTGACTCCTCGCACCGGCGCGCGGGGTTGTGCGGAGGGCACGGACTTGTCAACGAACCTGCGGGCGGCCTCGCTGGACGGGCGTCGGGCTGCCAGCTGGTGGGCTGCACGGATCCCTGCCTGGGTGCTTCCCGCGTTGATCTGCGCGTGGTTCGTCGTGGTCCTGGCCGCGACGGTCGGCAATGGTCCCGCATGCTCAGCCACCGACCAGGACAGCTGCGGGCCGGATCTGGGCTCGGCCCTGTTCGGTGCATCCCTGCTGGGCGTTCCGGTGCTGCTGTGGTGGTCCCCGGTAGCCGGCGCCGCCGCCGGGATCGTGTTCGGCACCGCGGATGTCCTCGTCGACACCAACGGTTCCGCTCGGGTCGCCTTTGCCGTGTATGGCGTGGCCTGCGGTGTGGTCGCCGCCTGGCTGGCGCGGGTCCGGACGACCCAGCGGGCTGTCTTCGATCAGCCGGCCGGCATGCCCGTGACCCTGCCGCGGGTTCGCCCGGGCGGCCCCCGGCGAACCCGACTACTGGCCGCGGCCGCGCTCACTGCCGTGGCGGTCGGGCTGTATGCCTGGTACGACCACCTGAGCGCCGTTGAGGACGATCATGTCGCCGTGGCCGGCGTAGAGAGCGTCCAGATCGTCGCGGTGGGCGATGGACGGATCACAGTGGTTCTTGCGTCGGGGTTACGACACACCGTGGTTGTGTCCGATGCCGGTAGGTACCCGACCGGTTCGTCCGTACGGGTCCTGACCGATCCGGGTGATCCCGACTGGGTTCGCCTCGTGGCCGAACCGGATGACCCGAGCGGGTGGGCGGCTGGGGCGTTCGGTGCCGGCGCGGCCGCGCTCGCGTTGACGTCGCGGGAGTTCGTCGGATGGCGTGCGCGCCGCCGTCTGGTGACCGGTCGGCACCGTGGCGTCCAGGTCAGGATCATGACGGATGAGCGTGGTGCCGCGCTCGTCTACGCCGCGGACGATGTGCGCGGCGAACGGCCGCTCGCGGTCGTCCCCGTTCGCTGGGCGGCTGGGACGGCCGAGTCCGAGCCTGCCGGATCTGGTCAATTCGGTGCTCCCGGTGGATGGGCCGATGAGCGGGCCTTCGGGCGGGCCTGGCGGGGCGAGGTCAGCGAGGATGTCACCGCGCACGTCGCCACGCTGGTCGGCGGGATGCACGATGACGCCTGGCCGGCCTTTGTCATCGGTGATTCTGCCGGCAGTGATTCTGTTCTCGGCGAGCCGGCCGCCGCAGAGTCGGTCTGCGATGACGTTCTGCTGCCCACCGCTCCGCTGCGGACGTTCCGCTCGCCGCCGGGCACCTGGTGGCGCTTCGTGCGAGGCGGCCGCACCTCCCGGGTAGCCCGGACCGGATCGGGTTCGGACGACAGCGCATATGGCCTGCCCGGCCGCCCGGTACCGGCGAGCGGCGATGCGGGCATGCCCGACCTGCCCGACCTGCCCGACCTGCCCGACCTGCCCGCCATCGTACGCGGGCCGGGCAGATACCGGGCGGCCGGCGCGGCAGCGCTGGGCGGCGGACTGCTCGGCGCGCCGATCGCCGTGCTGCTCGGGCTGGACGTCCTGCCCGCCGCGTGGCTCGGGGGCATTCTGCTGGCCAACGGCCTGTTCGCCGTCGGCCGCCGCGTGGTCCTCGACGATGATCGGTTGACCATTCGCGGCGCGATGGTCGCCCACAGCGTCGCCTGGGAGTGCCTGCACGGCGCTCGACTCGTCGGTGACCGGCTTGTGCTGGCCTGGGAACCGGCCACGGTGGTGGCGGTCGGGCCGTTCGCACCGGTGGGGGAGTCTCCCGGGCGTCGGGAACAGGCCGAGCGGACCGGCGCCATGATGATGACGTTGCGTGCGCGGGCCAACGCGGACGTGGGTATGAGCGCAGATCTGCCGATGTCGCCAGGTGGCGTGGTCACCCGGGCACCGGCTTTCGGGTTCGTGGTGGTCGGCGCCTACATCCTGCTCGTCGCCGCGGCCTGGTGGTGGCACGTCCACCACGGCTGACGAACTGCGCCGTGATGTCCGGGTGCGGTGAGCGCGGATGATCCGGCGCCCCGCCCGAATGGAGGGCAGGCTGTCGACCACCTCGCATTCGGTAGTCGCATGAATGCGAATTCCGGCCTATTGTGAAGAGTCAGATTGGCCGCGTCTGGGGCGAGCGTGACGTTGTCCGCGGAGTCGGCGAACAGCTGTAGATCATCATTGGCGATGCGTCCGAGTAGTTCCAACGCATTGACGAAGTTGCTCTTGCCTGCGCCGTTGGGTCCGACCAGGACGTTCAGCCGCCCGAGTTCGACGCGCGCAGAGCGGATTGATGTGTACCCCTCGACCGTCACGGACGTGAGTCTGCTGCCGATCATGACTCACACTTCAGCGCCCGGGGACTGCGGCCTCCGGGCGCGCGATCTGACGATCGTCGCGCACCCTTTGGCCCTTGCGCCGCCAGCGCCTGACATCTCACGGCGGTGTCGGGGAGATTATTGATCGCCGAGGAGGTCCGCGGCGAGCAGGCAGAGGTCGTCCTCTCTGCCGCTGGGCCCGGCGACCTCGGCCAGCAGCCGGTCGCACGCCGCGTCCAGGCCCATGGCGTGGGAGCCGGCGGCAACGGCAGACAGGAAGTCGAGTCGCTCTGAGATGGATGTGTCCCGGCGTTCGATCAGCCCGTCGCTGTAGAGCAGCAGGCGTGCGCGTGCCGGCAGAGTCACGGTGTCCTGCCGGTAGGCGCAGTTGTCCACGGCTCCGAGGATCGGGCCGTGGACCTCCTCCAGAAAGGTCGCGTCGGCGCCGTCGAGCAGCAGCAGTGGTGGATGCCCCGCACATGACCAGGTCAGCTGCTGGTTGGTCACGTTGAGACAGGCGACTACCGCGGTGGCGTAGACCTCCGCGTCGGACGCCGTGAGGCTGGCCGACAGCTGACCGGTGATCGCGGCCGGGGTCTGGCCCAGCATGGCATAGGCGCGTGCCGCGTGCTTCAACTCGGCCATCACCGTGGCGGCACGCAGTCCGTGGCCACCGACGTCGCCGACGATCAGCATGAGTGAGCCGTCCGGGAGCGTCAGAGCGTCGTACCAGTCGCCACCGACGTCGACGTCCCGGCCCGCCGGCAGGTAACGCGCGGTGAGTTCCACGCCGGCGACGTTCGGTAGGTGCCGCGGCAGGATCGCCTGTTGGAGTGCTTCAGTTACTGAACGCTGTCGCTCGTACAGGCGCGCACGTTCGATCGCGTGGGCGCAGGTGCCGGCCAGGGTGGTCAGGAAGGCCCGCTCATCGGCATCGAAGGTCTGATCGGTGGTCCAGCCGAGCAGGATGACGCCGATCGGTCGCCCCGAAATAATCATGGGAATATGTGCCATGCCGGCCAGCAGAGCAACCTCAAGGAGGGTGCGGACGTGCGGATAGTCGGCCAGGTAATCCGCGCGGGACGCGTCGAAGCGGGCACGGGCGGTGCGCAGGACCTCCGGGGTGGCCGCGGTTGCCCGGCCGGAGACCCGCTCCAGGACGTGGTTGACGCGGTCGGACTGCGTCGTCGGGCTGACCATGCGTATCCGGCCTTCCTCGCCGACCAGCATGATCGCTGCAATGTCGGCACCGAGGTCGTGACGCGCCGAACGGGCCATGACGTCGGCGACGTCTGGGACGGTCAGTGCCTGGCCGAGCGCCGCGGTCACGTCGAAAAGCTTGCGGGCACGGTCCAGCGCAGACGACAGCGAGGTGATCAGTTCCGCGCGCTGCGCCTCCGCGCGTCGGCGCTCGTCGACGTTACGGAAGTACACGGTCATACCATCGGGCGCGGGGAACAGCCGGATCTCGAAACAGCCGGCCAGCGGCCCGTAGTACCCCTCGGTCTCCGCCGGGACCTGCGTCCGCAGGGCCCGCAGGTAGAGCTGTTCGAATGCGGAGCCGACGACCTCCGGATACACCTCCCACATCGGCATCCCGATCAGCTCGGAGGGGTCACGGCCGAACAGCCGACTCGCGACCGCGTTGACGAACACGAACCGGCCGCCGCAGTCGTAGACCGCCACCCCGTCGCTGACATGTTGCATCGCGCGGCCGGCCTGTTCGCGCCCACTCCGTAGTTCGGTGGTGTCGGCGCAGACTCCGGCGATACGGACAATCTGACCGGAGGTGTCGGTGATGGCCCGGCCACGCCACTGTAGCCAGACCGGTGAACCGTCCGGGCGTATCACCCGGTACTCCTCGAGGATGAAGCCACCGGTCGCCAGCGCCGTGGCGATCCGGGCCTGCAGGTTCGGCACGTCGTCGGGGTGGACGAGGGCCAGGAACGCCTCCAGCGTGCCGCCGAATGAGTCCAGCTCGATGCCGTGCAGCTCCCCGGTGCGCCGATCCCACCGTAGCGTTGCGTCGACGATATCCCACTCCCAGACACCTACCTGCGCGGCGTCCAGCGCAAGCAGTAGGTGATCGAGAGCGTCGGCGTCCGTGGACGATCGCGCGTCACAGGTGGCTGACCGGCCGGAGTCGTTGGCTGTGCGGTCGTTGGCTGTGCGGTCGCCGGCTGCGCAGTCTGAGGTCGCGCGGTCGCCTGACCTGCGCACGGGGACCAGGTGGTCGCGTGGAAGGTCGTGGCTGGTCCGCCCAGGATCGGACGGCGGTGTCGACACGGCTCGACAGTCAACCACGAGACCTCGGATGCGCATCAGCAAAGGGAACGGAACAGGCCAGTATCTTGCCAGAATGTTACAGCTTGCTACCACATCCCCAGTGCTTCTCGTCACGGTCGCGGATGTGTTCGACCGCCGGATCGTGGGTTCCGGCGGGCGGCCGCCTGACCCGGTCAGCCCGCAGCGGTCCCGCCGACGACCCCGGCATCGACCAGCTTCGCCACCTCCTCCGGTGTGAAACCCCAGCCGGTGAGCACCTCGGAGGTCTGCTCGCCGGGCAGTGGCGGAACGGCGCCGAGTTCCGCCGGCGTACGGCTGAAGCGCGGTGCCGGCGCGGGCTGCATCACACCGTCGCGCTCGATGAAGGTGCCACGCTCCGCGAGGTGCGGATGTCGCGGAGCCTCGGTGAACGACAGCACCGGTGCGACACAGGAGTCGGTGGCCAGCAGCAGGTCGGCCCACTCGTCGCGGGTCCGGGTGCGGAACACCGCGGCGAAGCGCTCCTTGAGTGCCGGCCAGTGCGTCGGGTCGTCCCGCGAGGGCAGTTCGTCCGCGGACAGGCCCAGAAGGTTGATCAGCTCGTTGTAGAACGGGCCTTCCAGCGCGCCGACCGCGACATACCTGCCATCGGCGGTTTCGTACACCTCGTAGTAGGGGGCGCCGGTGTCGGCGAAGTTCGTGCCGGGTTCGTCGCGCCAGCGTCCCTGCGCAAGCAGGCCGTGAAAAAGCGTGGTGAGCAGTGCGGTGCCGTCCACCATGGCCGCGTCCACGACCTGCCCGTGCCCGGAGGCGCGTGCCTCCAGCAGAGCGCAGACCACGCCGAAGGCGAGCAGCATCCCACCGCCGCCGAAGTCGCCGACAAGGCTGAGCGGCGGTACCGGTCGCTCCCCGTGCCGCCGGAAGTTGTTCAGGGCACCGGCGAGCGCGATATAGGTGATGTCATGGCCGGCGGTGTGGGCGAGTGGGCCGTCCTGTCCCCAGCCGGTCATCCGGGCATAGACCAGCCGGGGGTTGCGGGCCAGGCAGACCTCGGGCCCGAGGCCCAGGCGTTCCATGACGCCGGGCCGGAACCCCTCGACCAGCACGTCCGCGGTCGCGAGCAGCGTGAGCAGCGTCTCGATCCCGGCGGGGTTCTTCAGGTCGAGGGCAACCGACCGCCGGCCGCGGTCCATGGCATATCGGCGGGGATCGGCGGCCTGCCGGCTCTTCTCGTAGTCGCCGCCGGCGGTGGCTCGTCTGAGTCGATCCACTCGGACGACGTCCGCGCCCATGTCGGCGAGCAGCATCGCCCCGAACGGGGCCGGGCCCAGACCGGCCATCTCCAGCACCCGCACGCCCGCAAGCGGACCGGTCATGGGTGTCTCCTCGTTACGATGGCCCTGTTTTATGGATGACTAATCTGAATGATAGAGATGTATGGTATCGCCGGTCCCACAACGACACCGACGACGGGGACACAGGAGGCGCAATGACCAGCGGACCGGGTGATGTCGAGCCGGGTGGCGTCGAGCCGGGTGGCGTCGAGCCGGGTGGCGTCGAGCCGGGTGGCCGTGAACCGGGTGGCCGTGAACCGGGTGGCGTCGGACCGGACGGCGCCGACAGGCCGGTCGTCGTGAGTTGGCCACGCCCGTCGATCGCCCAGGTCACCCTGGCCCGGCCTGAGCGGCTCAACGCCCTCACCTTCGACATGGTCGGACGGCTGTCCGACACGTTCACGCAGCTCGGGGCGGACGAGCGGGCGAGAGTGATCGTACTCACCGGGGCCGGCCGCGCCTTCTGCGCCGGGCTGGACCTCGCCGGCCACGTCCAGAGCAAAATGGCGCGATCTCGGGGGCCGGCCGAGCGGCTGCGTGGGCAGGAGCGCTTCGCCGCGATGGTACGGGCGATCCGCACGATTCCCCAGCCGGTGGTCGCCGCGGTCAACGGCGCCGCGGCCGGTGCCGGGATGGCCCTGGCGCTCGCCGCGGACGTGCGGCTGGCCGCCGCGTCGGCCCGCTTCCACGTCGCCGCCGTCAAGATCGGATTGTCCGCGGGGGAGTGTGGTATCAGTTACCATCTGCCCCGCTGTGTCGGTTCGTCGCGTGCCTTCGAGATCATGCTGACCGGCCGCCCCGTGGACGCGGCCGAGGCCGATCGTATCGGTCTTGTTTCCCAGGTGGTCGACGACGCGGACCTGCTCGACCGCGCGCTGGACACCGCCGGGGCCATCTGCGCCAACAGTCCCTTCGCCGTGGCGATGACCAAGAAAATCATGTGGGCCAACCTTGAGGCGGGGTTCGACTCGGCAATCGAGCTGGAGAACCGGACCCAGATCCTGGCCTCCATGACGGCCGACTCGGCAGAGGCCATGCGCGCGTTCGTGGACAAGCGAACGCCGACCTTCACTGGAGAGTGATGCGGTGGACTACCAGCAGATCCTGTACGCGGTCGAGGAGAACGTCGCGACCATCACCCTCAACCGTCCCGAGCAGCGCAACACCGTCACCTACCGGGTCCTCGACGAACTGATCGACGCTTTCACCCGGGTCGGCGCGGACGATGACGTGCGTGCGGTCGTGGTCACCGGAAGCAGCGGGCGCTTCTTCTCGGCCGGCACCGACCTGTCCAGCGGTGACGGGTACGACGCCTCGTCGACGAAATTCAAGCCACTGCGCGGCGGGACCAGGGATGTCGGTGGGGAGTTGTCCCTGCTGATCTACGACCTACCCAAACCGGTGATCGCCGCGGTGAACGGGACCGCGGTCGGGATCGGCATCACCATGATCCTCCCGATGGATGTGCGTATAGCCGCGGACGACGCCCGCTTCGGGCTGCCCTTCACCCGGCGGGGCATCGTCCCGGAGTCGTGTGCGAGTTTCTTCCTGCCGCGGATCGTCGGGATCTCACGGGCGGTCGAATGGGCCGTTACCGGGCGGATCTTCCCCGCCGCCGAGGCGTTGGACGCCGGTCTCGTCCACCAGCTCGTGCCCGCGGCTGACGTGCTACCCCGGGCGCGGGAGATCGCCATTGAGATCGCTCGAAACACCTCGGCGGTGTCGGTGGCGCTCACCCGACAGCTGATGTGGAAGCTCCTCGACGCGGACCATCCCGTCGAGGCGAACCGGCTGGAGTCCCAAGCTCTGCTCGCGCTCGGCCAGCTGGCCGACGTCGGTGAGGGAGTGGCGGCGTTCCGGGAGAAGCGGCCGCCCGCCTTCACCCTGCGCACCAACCGTGACCTGCCCACCTTCTATCCGTGGTGGACGACCCCGTCCTTCGATGGTCCTCCTGTGGCCAAGGAGGACGCCGAACCGGAGCCGTGACCGGACCCGCATGGCGCACACCACACCGCCGATGTTGCGGTGGTCCTCAGGGGTCCTCCCGGAGGAAATACTGTCGAAGGCGTGCAGGCTCATGACCGTTTGTATCCCCCGTGCCGTCGTCACTGTCCCTGTGGTTCTCGGTGACGGTGTTGCCGGGCGCCGACGCCCATGCCGATGCCCATGCCCATGCCGACGCCGCCGGCCATGCCGATGCCGACGGTCATCCGGCTGAGACCGGCGGGCGGCAGCGGATCGCCGCCTATGGCCTCTGCCGGGACGGCGACGGACGCGTTCTGCTGGTGCGGGCCGCGCCGAGCACGCACCTGGCCGGCCAGTGGTTCCTGCCCGGCGGCGGGCTCGGCTTCGGTGAGGACCCCGAGGACGGCCTGGCCCGTGAGTTCGTCGAGGAGACCGGCCTGACGGTGCGGGCCGCCGCGCTGCGCGCCGTCCTGTCCGACGTCTCGGTACTGCCCAGCCGGGTACGGGTGCACACGATCCGGATGATCTATCGTGTCTCGCTGTTCGACGGCGAACCCCGCCCGGAGGTCGCGGGCTCCACCGATGACGTCCGCTGGGTGTCGTCGGACCTGCTGGCGACCCTGCCCGTGGCGGACTACGCCCGGCGCGCGTTGTCCGCCTTCGCCTGAGGCTGTCACTGCGGGTACAGGTGCGGTCGTAGGTGCCCGTGGGTGGCGTCCAGCGCACGGCGTAGGCCGATCTCGGCGCGCCGGTCCAGCACGGAGATGACCATCGTGGTGCCCACGCCCACGCCCACGCCACCGACGAGCAGCGCCACCCCGCCCCACCGGTAATCCTCACCTCAGAGTCGAATGATGTGGATCTCATGCTGCTCCACCAGCACCAGAATCACATCCTTGAGAGGCGGCCGAGCCAGGGACGGGGGACGGGCCGGGGACCGGGATCGACTGAGGTTTCGCCGCGGCCACGACTACGGCCGCTACGACTACGACTACGGCCGCTACGACTACGGCCGCTACGACTACGGCCGCTACGACTACGGCCGCTACGACTACGGCCGCTACGACTACGGCCGCCACAACTACGGATGCGGCCGCCACGACTACGGATGCGGACGCCGGACCGGCTCGGTCGGCTCGCGCAGGCGGGCGGGTAGGTAGGCGGCGCCGGGACCTTTGCGTGCCGCGACGTCGGCCGGGTTGGACATCGCGCACAGTTGCAGGGAGAGGCATCCGCAACCGATGCAGGAGTCAAGCCCGTCGCGTAGGGCTGTCAGCGCGGTGATCTGGTCGTCGAGACGTGTGCGCCAACCGCGGGACAGCTTTGTCCAGTCCGCCTTGGTGGGCGTTCGGCCACCGGGTAGCTCCGCCAGCGCCGCGGCTACCTCGTCGAGGCTGAGGCCGACGTTGCGTGCGGCGCGGATGAAGGCGAGCCGGCGCAGAATGTGACGTTCGTACCGGCGCTGTCCACCGGACGTGCGTGCGGCGCTGAGGAGCCCCTCACGTTCGTAGTAGCGCAGTGCCGACGCTGCGAAGCCGCTGCGCCGAGCGACCTCGCCGACCGTGAGCAGGTCCGTGGACAGCATCGGTGCCTCCCTGGATCCGGGTGCCGATCCGATCGGATCTCTTGACTTAAAGCTAACTTCAACTACCAGTATGGCGTTCAGTTGCTGCCACGGCAAAAGGAGACCTCATGCCGGTCGCACTCGTCACCGGAGCATCCCGCGGGCTTGGCCGGGCAACCGCCCGGGCACTCGCCGCCCGGGGCTGGTCGCTCGTCATCGACGCGCGGGGCGCCGACGCCCTGCAGACAGTGGCCGGGGAGCTGACGGCCGCCGCCACTCGTCCCAACGTCGCTCGTCCCAACGTCACAGTCACGACCATCCCCGGCGACGTCGCGGATCCGCGACACCGGACGGCTCTCGCCGCCGCCGTGCACCAGCACGGCCGCCTCGATCTGCTTGTCAACAATGCGAGCGTGCTGGGGCCGAGTCCGCAGCCCGAGCTTGCCGATTACCCCTTCGACGAACTGGCGCGTGTCTACGACGTCAACGTGTTCGCGCCGCTGGCGCTGGCGCAGCTCATGCTCCCGTTGCTGGCCGAAAGCGCCGGCAGCATCGTGAACGTCAGCTCGGACGCGGCCGTCGAGGCGTACCCGGGTTGGGGTGGGTACGGTTCGGCGAAGGCCGCGCTGGACCAGCTGACCGCGGTGCTCGCCGTCGAGCGGCCGTCGTTGCGCGCCTATTCCTTCGATCCCGGCGACATGCGCACACAGCTGCATCAGCAGGCATTCCCGGGGGAGGACATCAGCGACCGGCCCGCGCCGGAGACCGTGGTACCTGCTCTGCTACGGCTGGTCGACGAGCGTCCGGCCAGCGGCCGTTACCGCGTGAGTGACGCCACCGCTGTGAGTGACGCCACCGCTGTGGGTGACACTGCCGCGGTTGACACCGCCGTCGGGCCGGTGTCGTGATGACGGAGCGTCCCGTCGCCCGGACCCGGTTCGTGTTGCCGGCGCAGGCAAGCGCGATCATGCCGCCGGAAGCACGAGGTCTGCGGCGCGACGGCGTCCGACTGCTGGTTGCGGACGAGCTGGGAGTACGTCATGCCCGCTTCGCCGATCTGACCGACTTTCTCGAACCCGGCGATCTCGTTGTCGTCAATACCTCCGCAACGTTGGCCGCAGCCGTTGACGGTCGGCGTGAGGGGCGCACGGGAGCGGGGCGCAGGGGAGTGGGGCGGGACGGGAGGACAGCGGACCCAGCTGTCGTCGTCCACTTCTCCACTGCTCTGGACGATGGCTCCTGGGTGGTGGAACTCCGCCCGCCGGGACCGGCGACGGGGCCGGTCTGGGACGCGGTCGCCGACGAGAAGGTCAGCCTGCCCGCGGGCGCGTCCCTGACACTTGTGGCCCCCTGCTCCGAGGTTGCCAGCGTGGATGGCGGCGTCGCGGGTAACCGGCTGTGGCGGGCACAGGTTGACGTCGAAGGAGGCGTAAGCGCTTTCCTGGCCACGCACGGCCGGCCCATCACGTATAGCTACGTGACCGGTCGGTGGCCGTTGGAGTCCTACCAGACGGTGTTCGCCCACGACCCGGGCAGCGCGGAGATGCCCAGTGCGGGGCGACCCTTCACAACCGAACTGGTCACGTCCCTGATCGTTGCCGGAATATCGATGGCTCCGGTGACCCTGCACACCGGCGTGTCCTCACCGCAGGAGGGTGAACCGCCGTCGGCCGAACCGTTTCGTGTTCCGCCGTCGACCGCGCGGCTGGTCAACCTGACCAGGACGGCGGGCCGGCGGGTCGTCGCGGTGGGCACGACGGTCACCCGTGCGCTGGAGACGGTCGCCCGGCCCGACGGCACGGTGCGGGCCGGGCAGGGGTGGACGGATCTGGTACTCGGGCCGGAGCGTCCGGCCCGGGTTGTCAGCGGCCTCGTCACCGGCTGGCATGCTCCGGGCGCCTCGCACCTGCTCCTGCTGGAGGCGGTTGCCGGCGCGGATCTCGTGGGGCGGGCCTACCAGGAGGCGGTCGGTGAGCGCTACCTTTGGCACGAGTTCGGGGACAGCGCCCTGCTATTGCCACGGCGGCACCGACCGCTGTCTTCCGCAGAAGACAGCGGAGAAAATATGGCGCCCGTGACAGATCAGTGGGTGTGATCCTGCGTTGATCGCAAGGCCGGCCGGGAGTGCCACCGACGCCGGACAATCGACCGATGTATTGCCCGAAGGTGGTCTGGAAAAGCGGGCACGAAATTTCGTTATATGGTGTTTATGATTCCCTCGACGGGCTGCTCCGGGAATCCGGGGCGGATAGTACCGAAAGCTCGCTCCTCGGTGTTCCGGCGACGTTGGCCGGCCCGCCCGACATCGCCCGCATCGTGGGTGTCGATGGTATACCGGTAGGATCGATCATTCTGTCGCCTCCGCGAAGAGGGGCATGATCATATCGCCTTCGGTCAGCTAGGAGAGCATTGTGATGAAGCGATCGACCCTGATGGTCGACGGAACTGGGCGAATGTTTGGAACTGTCTTTCTGGCGACATCTGTGATCGGCGCCGTCCTGGGCGGGACGATCAGTTATGTGACCGCGGACGGCACGCAGGCCGCTCCGCCCAGCACCGGTATCGCCGCTGTGGTGGTGGGCGCGTCGCCGTATGGCAACGCCGCGGTCCCGCCGGCCACCGCAGGTGATGTGGCGGCCTCGGTCATCGGCGCTCCGCCGGGCATCGCGCTCGCCCCGGCCGCAGCACTGACGCCGCGTGCCGATGAGCCGGTCGCATCCGGCACCCAGCCTGCCACCAGCACCGACGCGGCTGCGGGCGGGTCGGCCACCAGCGGCACGGACCATGCGGGAGCGCCGGCGACGGCACCAACACCGGCGCCGGTCGCGTCGACCCAGAAGCCGGAATCTGATCCGGCCACGGCGACCCCGGCTCCCAGCGCAACGGCGCCGGCGTCGGCGCCGGCGCCGCCTGCCACGACATCCCCGTCGCCGGCATCGAAGCCGCCGCCTGCGGACGGCGGTCGGTGACGAGCTGACGCTCGTCATCCCGATTCATCGGCATTGCCGCGACGGCGATGTCCGGATTGAAATTATTGGCATGATTGCCGTGACCACCGTTTTTCACGGCGACGATGCGGTGTGTCACCATCACGTCGCGGTATGCTCCGCAGTGTCGAAGAAAAACGTGCCTGGCGGCTCGGACAGGAGATCTGAATCGGGCTCACAGGCTTTTCGGCCGGGCCAGGGGGTATATGAAGCCAGGTGTGTCCACGGTGTTCCGCAGGGCCGTCGGCGGCCTGGCTGGACTGTGGATGTGCCGCTTTTGCCCGTGCTGCCACGCGACCGGAGACGGCTTTGTTCCAGGAACGGCATAAAATGGTGCCCGGACGTTCTGGCTCGTTTATCATAAATATACCGCGATCTGTTTTCATCGGGCTGGGCAGCGGCGTCCTGTTGCTGGTTGCCTTTGCCTTTGCCGGGTCGCTGGACCCGCTTGCGCTTGCCGCGGTGTTCAGCTACCTGGCCATCTACGGCTTTTCGCTCGTTCTGCTGCGCCGGCCGGCGGCCCGGCGGCCGGACCCACCCCAGGTCGGAACCGACCGATTGCGTGGCGACGACTAGGGCCTGTCCGGTGGATAGTGGTCGATGTGCACGATGATCAAAAAGGCGGTCGGCAAGGCGGAGGACAGCGGGGTCCCCGTGCAGCGCGAAGCGGTGGATGGAGTGCGATCGATGGTGGTGTTCTACCGGTGTCGACCACCGGTCCGTGACCTGGGCCGGGGTCAGGTTGCCCGGACGCTGACCCGCGGGGTCGACACGGTGCCGTTGGTCATCCAGGTGAGGTCATTTTCGGTCACGCGCAGCCGCTCTGCGATCTCCTGGCTTGTCCGGCCGGACTCAACTGCTTCGCGAAGCGCCTGGCTACGTACAGTGCGCAATGATGTACGTCGGTCGCAGTTGGTCCAGATCAGATCGTTTGCTACGACGGCCCGCTCGACCGGGTCGGTGATGGCAAGCACCTCGTCATGGGATAGCACGCGACGATAGTGGTCGCTCTACGCCGTCCTGGCAATCCCCGCGTGAACGGTAGCTACCAGTTGTCCAGGTCGTCTGTCTGGTGATTCTACCGGATTGGTAGCACGCTGTTATTTAACTGCTACTCAGATGACGCCACCGTGTTCCGCAGTGGGGTGCGTCCGCCGCCGGTCGTGACGGTCCCGCACGCGTAGGTAGATCTCCAGGGAAAGATTGAGCAGGAGGTGCCCCTCGTGGGCCGGCCGGCGGAACGTACCCGGTTGGACGCCGAAGAGGCGGGCGGCTCGTTCGCGGCGCTGGTCGAGGGTGAGGGCGAGGGTGCCCGGCCACAGACACAGCATGATCCCGGTAGCTTCGCTGTGCGGCTTGTCCAGGGCTGCGACGGCTGCGGTGAGCAGGCGATGCGTGTGGATCGCGCGGTCGTGGAGTGTCTGGCGGGGCATGCCCACCTCGGCGGGCCAGACCAGGTCGATGAACTCCGGCGTGTACGTGATGAGCTCGGCGGGCCGGCCTCCGCGGCGGAGTATCCGCACGAGCTGGTGGTGAATCTGTTGCACAGTGGCGGTGTCCATCGGATGGTTCGGTCGTTCCCTTCCATGTGACCTGCGCGGACCGTCCTCGGTACCAGCTCCCGCCGGCTTCCTGCCAGTTTCCTGCCAGCTACCAGCCTTCTACGTGTTCCCGTACCCGGTTTTGTGCCGGCGTTGCGCTCGGAATCTGCCCGGTACAGGTGCTGAATTCTGCCATGGCCGCAATGTTGACTGTTGGGTGATGGGCAGAACGTGCGCTGGCGGTGGGACAGGCATGACGCCGTCGGGCCGCTCATCGATTGTCGCAGTTGCCTCAGGCGGGCAAGCGATCGGGAGGGTTGCCGATGAGCACAGAGCCGCATCCGAAGCCGCATCCGAAGCCGGCGGCGCATCCGGCGGCGCATCCGCCGCCGGGGCCGACGGCGGACCAGCCGTTATACGCCGCTGTCCGCTTCGCCGGTAACGACCGGTCCAGTGTCGCCGAGGTGGCGATTCTGTTCGAGAGCGCGGCCGCGGCCGACGATTATGCCCACAGGAGCCGGTGGGATGACTACCTCGTGGGCGCGGTCCGCTTCCATCTCCCATCGCGAACCTGTCGGGTACGATGGGTGGCATGATTCGGTCGGCCCCAGCCGGCAGCCCGGGCGTGGTGGGTCGGAAGGAAGATCCAGCGGACAGGCTCTAAGTGGTGGTGCGGCAGGCAGCGATGAACTGGGTTAGCTCGTTCACACGATCCGAGCGGGCATCGACTGCGTGGTTTATCACCCGGATCAGGTGTTCGTAGGCGTCGGTATGATCGTAACGCGCGGTGTCTGCGATCCGCAGCGCCCAGCGCCAGTAGCCCTTGATCGTGTCTGCCAAGGGCATCCGGAATTGCGCTATCACGTCCCGGATCGGTTCCACTGCGGCATCGCCGTAGGTGCGCAGGTAACGTTCCACCATGTCAGCCATGAACGTGAAGTGCCGGGCCTCGTCCCGGCCGAGCCGGTTCAGGATTTCCCGTAGGACCTCGTCGGTGACAACGGCGCGTAGCCCCTGGTAGTAGAGCTGGGTCGCTTTCTCCTGTACGAGGGTGTAAGCGAAGTACGAGGCCGGATGCTCGTAGGGCAGAGTGAACGGCCGTCGTCCTTCCGCGGCAAGATCCAGGCGCAGCTGTTCGGGCTCGGCGAGTCCGGACGCTACCTGGTAGCGGAAAAGAGCGCGGGCGTGGCTGTCTTCTTCCTGCGCCCAGCGGACCGTGAAGTGGTAGAGCTCCCGGTTGCGCACGAAGTCCTCGGGGCTGACCTGGTCGTCCAGTGGAAAGCGCTGGTTGTAGAGGGCGAAGTAGCCGGGCAGGTGGTCCTCGATCATAGTGATGAAGCGGACCGCGGACCGCTGCCCGTCGGTCAGCATCCCGCAGTCCGCAGCGTCCCAGCTGAAGTCGGTCTCGACATCGAAACGGCGCGCGGTCGGTGCGGCGGCCATGAACGACGTCACCGCCTGCTCGATGTCGGCCGCGGGTAGCAGCGGGCTTGCCTCCCGCCGGGACGCAGGCGGGGTGCCGGTCGGGTCCATGACGGCCATCGTTTCTCCTGACGGGGTCATCGGGCTTTCCGACACGTCAGGGCGTAGTGCTTGGTGGTGTATCCCCATCCCGCGTTGGCGATTTCCAGGTAGCGTTCGAGTTGGGCCGCCAGACCGGGCTTGATCTGTTCGATGTCGGCGGTGGCGGCGCGGACGTTGGTCAGCCAGTCGTCGATCGTCTGCCGGTAGTCCTCGGTCAGGTCGTCGAGGCTGGTTAGGGAGAAGCCGGCGTCCTCGGCACCGCGGACCAGCTCGGACACCGGCCGCAGGTCTCCCCAGCCGAAGATGGCGTCGCCGACGAACCGGGTGCCGGCGCGCTGGTGGAACGTGGTGTGGGCGGCCGTGTTACGAAAGCAGCTCTCCGACACGTACAGGGTGCCGCCGCGCCGGAGCAGCGCCCGTGCCCGACTGAACGCAGCGGTCAGATCAGGCATGTGCACGATCGATCCGAGCATCGTCACCGCATCGAAGCCGCCGGCGGGAAAGTCGGTCTCCTCGAAGTGCCCCTGCACGGTGGTGACTCGCTCGGCCACCCCGAGCTCGTGGGAACGGTTACGGATGTAGGCGTGCTGGCGTCCCGCCGGGCTGATTCCGACTGTCTGGCACCGGTATTCACCGGCCATGAACAACAGCAGCGAACCCCAGCCGCAACCGACGTCGAGCAGCTGCTCGCCGCCGCGCAGACCGAGGCGTTGCGCGACGAAGTGCAGCTTGTTGACCTGGGCCTGCGCGAGTGTGTCCGACGGTGATCGGTACAGGCCGGAGCTGTACTTACGGGAGGAGTCCAGGAACAGGCCGAAGATCTCCGGATCGAGGTCGTAGTGCTGGTTGGTGTCGGCGAGGGCGGCAGCCGCGTTGGTCGCCGTGGTCGCCGTCACGCTGGATCCAGCGCGAGGGCACCCGCGACCACCAGCGCGACGTCGTTGATGGACGAGAGACCGAAGACGTCCTCGTCATCCAGCTCGACGTCGTAGTGCCGCTCGATCCTGGCGATCATCCGGAGGACCTTGACCGAGTCCGCGCCCTGCATCGACCGCAGGTCGGCGGACGGGGCCACGCCGGCGGCGGCAAGGCCCAGTTCCTCGGTCACGATCCCGGTGACCGTGGCGACGATCTGCTCATGGCTGACGGACATCAGTGCTCCTTCGGGGGATGGGGGTGGCTGGTTCATGCCGGCGAGCGTCATGCCAGCGAGCGTCATGCCAGCGAGTCAGCCAGGGCCCGCCGGATGCGGGCGCCGCTGCCGAGGTCCAGACCGGTCAGGGTGCCGAAGGCCCGGCGGATCTTCACCTGGAGGCGGTCGAGCTCGCCGTCGCCGGCAACCTGCTGCAGGAAGAACTCGAACCCGGTGTCGATCGTCTCGTGGCCGAGAAGTTCGGGTAGCTCGCTCTTGAAGACGCTCACCGGATGCTTGATCCGCGTGTCAGAGGTGTAGACGTACAGCGTCTCAAGAACCGACGGCAGTTCGTCCGGGTGCGCCGCCAGCCGCTGACGGGTGAAGTGGATGAACTCACGGGCGTGTGCGGCCTCGTCACGGCTGGCGGTACGCATGATTGTTCTCAGTACCGGTTCGGTGACCCAGTCCGACAGTGCCCGGTAGACGTGGTTCACCGTCAGTTCCGAGACGATGTTAGTCGCCAGGGTGGCGGCCGGTGTGGTACCGGGAGCGTACGGTTCACGCATCGCGTCGACCGGGGCGGTGTCGACGGGGACGTCGAGGGCCGCAAGCCAGGCCCGGAAGGCGTAATGGTGCTGGAGCTCCTGGTATCCCCAGATCGCCACGAAGGCCGAGAAGTCGTAGTCGTCGACGAATTCGTTGAGGAAGCCGTGCTGGGCCGCGATCGAGTTCGCCTCGCCCATCACCGCGCTGCGGGCCATCGCGACGTGGTCGGGATGCACCAGGTCGCGATCGATCTGGTCGAGTGGGAGGTCGGTGAGCCGCCACTGGTGCCGCTCATACTGCCGGAAGACGTCATAGCTGTGCATCGGGTTCCCTCGGTCTTGATCACGCTGGCTTGATCACCTGGGTTTGGTCACGGGGTTTGGTCGCGGGGCTGGAGCACGTCGGCTTGGTTATGCCGGATCGGCGCGGCCGGCCCCGCGGCGTCAGGCCGTGGCGTGGCGCACCTGCTCGCGGACGGCCAGGCGTTGGAACTTCCCGCTCGACGTACGCGGGAGCGAACTGGGCGCCACCAGGCGCACTGCCAGGTCGGACAGGCCGAGCGTGGCGATGACCTGCGCGCGCAGGTCGGCTGCGAGCAGGTCCCGGGCGGTCGGGTCCTCCAGACTCGTCTCCGCGAGCAGCGTCATCAGTTCCGCGCCGTCGCCGTCGCCGTCGCCGTTTCGTTCCGCGACCGCCACGCAGCGGCGCTTGAACACTCCGGGGATGTCGCGGACGATTCCCTCCACGTCTTCGGGGTAGAAGTTCGCTCCGTGCACAATGATCATTTCCTTGCGGCGTCCGGTGACGAAGAGTTCCTCACCTCGGCGGAACCCCAGGTCACCGGTGCGCAGCCAGCCGTCGGATGTGAACGGGTCGGTCTCGCTGCCCGCCGGGCGCGCGATCTGACGATCGTCGCGCGCTCTTTGGCCCTCTAGATAACCAGACGTCACCGAGTCCCCACGGATCTCGATCTCGCCGACCGGGTGGTCATCGGCGGACACACCGGTGCCCGCGGCGTCGGCGATCCGCACCTGCACGCCCCGTACGGGTTGGCCCACGCCGACGATGCCCCGGGCCTGGGAGTGCCCACGTGCCACCTCGTGGGCCGACGCTGCATTGGCCAGCCGGTCGCGGTCAACCCAGACCGACACCGGCGCCCGGCCGAGCGCGGGGAACGTGACTGCCAGGGTCGCCTCGGCCATACCGTAGACCGGGAACATTGTTTCGGGCGCGAAGCCGGCCGGTGCGAAGCGCTCAAGGAAACGCTCGATCGAGGAGACCGCGATCGGTTCGGCACCGTTGAAGGCGATCCGCCAGCGCCGCATGTTCAGTCGGGCCGCGTCATCCGCGGACACGGCCGCGGTCAGTTGGTCGTAGCCGAAGCTCGGGGCGCTGGAGATCGTGGCTTCGCAGGCGAGGAACTCGTCCAGCCACCGCGCCGGATCCTTCACGAACGAGGTCGGCGACCACACCGTCATGGGTATCCCGCGCATGATCGCGCACAGGGTGGCAAAGAGTCCCATGTCGTGGAAGAGCGGCAACCAGATACCGCCGCTGTCGCCCGGGCCGAGCTCGATGCCCTCGCTGATCGCCTCGATACCCGCGAGCGCGTTGGCGTGGGTGAGCTGCACCCCCTTGGGCGCCGCCGTGCTCCCGGAGGTGAACTGCACGATCGCCAGGTCCGTCGGCGCCACCGTGGGTAGCATTCCCGGCGAGGTCGCGCCGCAGCGCAGCTCCTCGGCGCAGACGAACGTGGTCTCGCCCATGGCCTCGCTGAAATGACCGGCCAGGGCCCGGAACCGGGACGAGACCACCACGCGACGCATCCCTGCGACCGATGAGATCCGTGCCAGCCGGTTCGCGTGCCCGCGCAGGTCCCGGGCGGCGTTGGGTAGCGGCAACGGGCACGCGGCTGCACCGGTCCGGGTGATGGCGAACAGGGCCTGCAGGAACTCGGGTGCGTTCTGACTGAAGATACCGACCCGACTGCCGGGCCCGACACCGTCTTCGGTCAATGCGCGGGCCATCGACCGCGACGACTCCGCGAGGTCGTGCAGCGAAATCGTCGCCGGCTCGGACGGGAAGGCGATGGGCGTGTCAGGGCGGTACGCGGCCATCTGGTCAAGTGCTTCGTGCAACGTGCCGGCGAGCATGCGGTCTCTCCCTGCCTCATGAAGGTCGACCTGGCGAACACCGTCATCATCCGAAATTTTTTGTCGATGGTACGAGTATTGTCAATACTTGTCTTCCGGTTGTATTGATCTATTCGAAATGGCAATCGACCGTAGGTGGACGCGCATGCCGTCGGCGATTATTCCAATGACTTTTGTGGTCGCTTTGCGGTCCGTTCACCGAGCGGACGGCGGGTCCTGTTCGAATTCGCAAAAGCGTACCGCCCGCTCCCAGCCGATCCCGGCCGGGATCGGCGACCACCGGTCAGGGCTGCGACCGGCCCGACGACGTAGCCGGGATTTCTACTCGGTTCAGCTCGCGGCGATTGGTCCTCGCAATCGTGCGTGTGGCAGCTGCTGGTTGCCAAATCCATGATTGACCAGCACCATCGCTGGAACGAGTGAATTTTACGTTCAGAAAGTGCGGCGTTAATTTCGGCATTTCAAAAGATCGGACGTCTCTCCAATGCATCTCACGGTCCTCGGCTGTCGCTCTGGAATGCCAGCCGGCGGTCAGAGCAGTTCAGGCTACATGGTGAGCACGGAAGGTGCCAGAATACTGCTGGACTGCGGTCCGGGAGTTGCCCTGGCGCTCAGTGCGATCGGCCATCCGAAGATGCTGGACGCGGTTGTGATCAGTCATTTTCATTCGGATCACTGCTATGATCTGTTGCCCATTGGAAAGGCTCTTCTGAGCGGGCGCGCCCGGTATGGACACCACCTGGAAAACCTACCGGATGCCGATGATGACATCGAGCGTCCACCGATTCCACTGTACGTGCCGACCGGCGGTCGGGCGACTCTGGACAAGCTTGCGAAACTGTTTCCGGTAGCGACCATTCCCATGTTGGACAAGGCTTTCGACATCGCCTTCGACGTACGGGAGTACACCGCCGGTGAGGTGTTCAAGGCAGGTGACTGCGAAATCAGCATGCACGGCCTGCGGCACGCCGTTCCCAACTGTGGAGTCCGGGTGGACGGCCCGGCGGGAACGCTCGCCTACACCGGGGACACGGGCCGGACCGATGCGTTGATTCCGCTGGCCAGGGACGTCGACCTGCTGCTCGCCGAAGCCACTCTGGAGGTCACCGACGACGGACCGCACGGTCACCTCAGCGCCACCGATGCCGGTGAGGCCGCAGCCACCGCCGACGTCGCCCAGCTCGTGCTCACCCACTTCATCTCTGGCGACCCGGGCTGGCTGCAGGCCAGACAGGCCGATGCCAGCCGCGTCTTCGGCGGGCCGGTGCACCTTGCCGCACCGGCCGCGCGGTTCGACGTCCAGGCCTCCTGACCGGTTCCCGAACTTAGCTTGC
>NZ_CAUVXL010000165.1:0-14871 GCF_963555915.1 Protofrankia sp. Cas4 | reverse complement strand
CATCCGTGGGGCGTATCAGCATGCACGTGCTGGTTCCGTGGGCTATCAGCCTGCCGGCGGGGTCGAGCACGCGTGCCTCCGCGAGCGCGGTGCGCTTCCCGATGTTGATCGTCCGGCCTTCGCAGGTGAGCTGATCGCCGTCAAGTTTCACCGGACGAATAAAGTTGACCTTGAGCTCGAGTGTGGTGTAGAGGACTCCATCGGCGAGCTCGGTGAAGATCGCGCTTCCCATGGCGGTGTCCATGAGGGTCGCCAGAACACCGCCGTGCACGGTGTATATGGCGTTGGCCGTAGCCGGTGAGGGTGTGAGTGTGTACACCGTCCGGCCCTTCTCCACCGACTCGAGTGTTATACCCAGTGAGTGGCCGACCCCGATCCCGGCCGCCATTCCGTGCGCCAGCAGTTCCCGCAGTTCGCGTATACGGTTCAGCGCCGGGTATTCCTCTTTCGCACCGTTCACCTGCACGGGTTCCGCCTCCTTCGGATCGACTCCGGCCGACTGTCCATTCTCACCGGATTGTACGAGGGAATCGTTGAGTCGGAGCTCCGTGACGATGGCCGGGTGGTGAACGAACTGTTGCCGTTCGTCCGGGGCCGCGACCCGGTGCGGCCGTGTCGGCGTCGGCCCGGCTGTCGGCCCGGCTGTCGGCCCGGCGTCGGTCCTCATCCGGCTGACCCGCACGGAATCGCCAATCGTCTGATAGACATCGCGGTTATCGTGGTGTGTGTGCGGCCGGCTGCGAGACGATGACCCGCGCCGACCTACACGACGCACGCAGCCGGAGGCCGCGAATGTTTTCCGCCGTTCTGGACCTCACCGCAGCAGGCGACGCGGCCGTCGACCCCGATGAATACATCTCCGCGCTGATGGCCTGGCACTTCAGCGCGGAGACCGGGAGTCCGTACTGGCTGCGCCGTGCACGGAGCCTGGGTTTCGACCCCGTCGCGGATGTTCGCACGTTCGCGGATCTCGATTTGTTCCCGAACGTCATCAACGAATTCCGGGACATCCCGGTCGAGGACCTGATTCCGCGTGGGCTCGAAGGCGCGGACCGGGAGATCGCCGGGATCTACGAAAGCGGCGGCACGACCGGAACGCCGAAGCGGTTCGTCATGTTCGACCGCTGGATGGAGTTTGCCCTCAGTTGGGACGAATTCCACTACGCCGACCTCGGCACCATGAACACCCTGGCCATCACGCCCAGCGGGCCGCACATGTTCGGGGAATTCGCCAGCCGGCGGGCGCGCCGCCACCACGGTGTGAAGTTCACCGTCGACCTCGATCCCCGTTGGATCAAGCAGCTGATCGCGCGCGGGGACACGGCGGACGCCGACCGCTACGCCGAGCATCTCATCGACCAGGCCGCGCAGATCCTGAGCACTCAGTCCGTCGGAATCCTCGTCACGACGCCGCCGCTGCTCGAACGTATCGCGCGCCGCGCCGAACTCGTTGAACTGGTTCGCAAGCAGATCAGGTTCATCTGTTGGAGCGGCGCGCACATGGATGCCGATTCGCGGGACATCTTCAAACAGGAGATCTTTCCGGGGATTCCACTCAAGGGCCTGTACGGCAGTACCACGATTCTTGGGATGTCGCGTGAGCGGCCCGAGGAGCTCCCCGGCGGGTTGGCGGTGTTCGATCCGCCCAGCCCGTACATCGTGTTCCGGGTCGTGGACCCCGAGACCGGTGCCGATGTGGAGGTCGGCGAGCGGGGACAGGTCGTGATGAACCATCTGAGCAAGTACGCGCTGATGCCGAACAATCGTGAGCGCGACGTCGCGCTGATGGCCGAGCCGCTGCCCGGCGCGCTCGGCTGTGCGGTCGCCGACGTCGGGCCCGTCACCACGTTCGACAACCACTCGGTTATTGAAGGGGTCTACTGATGGGCGAGCCGGTCTACATCGATGCCCTCGGCCCGGCGGGACCGTACCGTTCCCGGGAGCGCCAGCCGCTGACCGCGCTGTCCGGTGCACAGATCGGCGAGATAAGCCAGGTGCCTGCGCTGTATGTGCGACGGACATTCGCCGCGATGCGGGGCTCCGCCGTCATGCCGGGTGCCGAGCGGCTGGCCGCTCTCACGAAGGCTGCTGATCTGTACCTGGATGCGACCATCGGCGGTCTGGACCCTGACGGCTACGCGCAGTTGGTGTCGACCGCGTCCGGCGTTCCGCTCGCCGTCGTCCGGCAGTCGGTCGAGTGGGTCGCGGACGTGCTGCGCTCCCAACGCCGCACGCTGGAGTTGGCGATGCCCCGGGGGGCGGTCGGTGACTGGCGCGCCCCGCAGACCCTCGCGGGGTCCGCCGTGTGGACACGACGGGGTGACCTCTTCGCGGTCCACGCGGCCGGCAACACGCCGGCTGTCCACGGGCTGTGGCCCGAGGCCCTGGCGATGGGCTACAAGGTGGCGGTACGTCCCTCGGCCCGCGAGCCGTTCACAGCCTTCCGGCTGGTAAGCGCGCTGCGCGACGCGGGTTTCCCACCGGCCGCGGTGACGCTGTTGCCGAGCGACTACGCCGTCGCCGACGTGATCATCGCCGAGGCCGACTATGCCATCGTGTACGGCGGCCAGGACGTCGTCGACAAGTACCGCGCCAACCCCCACGTGCTCACCCAGGGTCCGGGCCGATCGAAGATCCTCGTCACTGCTGACGTCGATTGGCGTGAGAAGATCGACATTATCGCGGGCTCGGTCAGCCACCTCGGCGGTACCGCCTGCACGTGCGCCACCGCCGTGCTGGTCGAGGGCGATCCCGAACCCCTCGCGCAGGCGCTCGCGGTCACGCTGGGCCGGATCCCGAGTCTGGCGGCCGACGATCCCGAGGCGATTCTCACCGTGCAACCGACGGAGTCCGCCGTGGAGGTCGACCGCTACCTGCACACGGTGGCCGCTGATGCGCGGCCGGTCCTCGGCGGCGACACCATCGTCGATGAACTGCCGTCGGGCGGTTCGGTGCTCCGCCCGGCGGTCCATCTGGTCGACTCGAGTACAGCACCGCAACTGAACGTCGAGCTCCCGTTCCCATGTGTCTGGGTCGGCCCATGGCACCCCGATGACGGCATCGCGCCGCTGCGCGACTCGCTGGTGCTCACGGCGATGACTACGCGTAGCGATCTTATCGATGACCTGCTGGACGAGCCGTCGATCACAAATCTGTACCTGGGGGACAATGCGACGGTCTGGCTACGGCCGGGAATCCCGCACGACGGCTATCTGGCGGAGTTCCTCATGCGGACGAAGGGAATGATCCGTACGGGCGTATGAGCAGGCCGCAGGTGTGCACCGGCCGTTGGTCACCGTCGGGGTCTGTGATTGAATCCGGCAATCCGGCGATAAACACCTCGAATTTTGGTTGACATTATCGTGACCGTTTCACACCCTTTGACGGTGGCTGCCCACCAGTTCTGGGCATGCTGGGGTGCGTCCTGCCTGGTGTGATCGCGCCGCGCAGACCTGCGCAACGGCGTATGTTAATGAATCGTTCAGGAGAAGCATATTGTCAGCACCGACCCGTTCTTCAAGAATTAAAACCGACCTTCGAAACAGACACTGACATCGGAAGTCGTCGCCGCGAGTAGGTGGTTGAGATGCAGCAGTACAAGTCCGGAGAGGGCGTCGTGCTTCCCGCTGACCGGGGCCTGTCCTTACTGGTAGATGAAGGCGTCCGGATGAACCCGGACCGCTGCGTGCTCAGTCGGAAGACCGCTGCCGGTTGGCAGGATTTCACCTGCCGGCAGTTCGCCGGGTACGTCCAGGCCGTTGCCAAGGTGCTGTTGTCCCACGGCGTCGCGCACGGCGACCGCGTGGCCGTGCTGGGCCGAACCAGCTACGAGTGGGCGGTCGTCGATTTCGCGGTTCTCAGTATTGGTGCGGTCACGGTTCCGATCTACCCGACGGCTTCGGAACTGCAGATGCGGCATGTACTCACCGATTCCGGAGCAAGCTGGTGTTTTGTCGAGACCGAGGCCCAGCAGGCCCAGCTCCGTCAGATCGGCGGTAGTGGCCTGCGGGCCGATGTCTGGCTGCTGGAGACGGTCGAGGCCTGGCACGACGGCGATCAGGACGGGCCGTCAGCACTCCGGGGACTGCGGTCTCCGGGCGCGCCCTTTGACCCTCTAGACGCCGAGTACGACGATCGTCGTGGCAGGGTGCGTGCCGACGACCTTGCGACGATTGTGTACACCAGTGGTACCACCGGGGTACCCAAGGGATGCATGCTCACCCATCGCAACATGTACGCGTCCTCGGCCAACACGGTCGAGCACACCGGGCAATTGTTCCGCAGTGTGCGGGGAGAGCAGGCGACGACCCTGCTGGGCCTGCCGCTCTCGCACGTCTTCGGTCGGACCATCCTCATCGCCTGCCTGTACGCCGGCACCCGGACGGGACTTCTGCCGGGCGTGCCGGAGCTGATCGCCGAGTTCCCGACGTTCCGGCCCACGTTCCTCGCGCTCGTCCCGTACGCGCTGGAAAAGATCCGCAAGCGGGTCCGTGAACCGGCGGCAGGCGGTGTCGGGGTGGTCGACGCGGCGGCGGAGCGGATCGCGATCGAATTCGGGCTCGCCAGGGCACGCGGGCTCGCGGGCCAAGTGGATGCGCAGCTGCGGGACGCCCACGCCGCGTTCGACGAGAAGATCTACAGCCGGGTGCGGGAGTCCTTCGGCGGTCGTTTCGAATATGTGATCTCCGGTGGCGCGTCGCTCGACGACACGACCGCGGCGTTCTACGGCGGCCTGGGGGTGGAGATCCTCAACTGCTATGGGCTGACCGAATCGGCCACGGCGGTGACGGTGAACGTCGCGGCCACCAACCGGATGGGCAGCGTCGGACGCCCGATTCCGGGCACCACGGTGGCGATCGCCGACGACGAGGAGCTGCTCGTCCGCGGCCGCAACGTCTCGCCGGGATACTGGCCCGGGTACTGGCCGCCGGCCCGTGAGCCAGCCGCGCAGTCAACCGAGGGTGATGCGGTCCAGGCTGGCGACGGCCCCTGGCTGCACACTGGTGATCTTGGTCGGCTTGACGAGGACGGCTTCCTCTACATCACCGGCCGTCGCAAGGAGATCCTGGTCACCAGCGGTGGCAAGAACGTTTCGCCGACACCGCTGGAAGATCGCGTGCGCCTGCATCCACTGGTGAGCAACTGCATGGTGATCGGTGATGCACGCCCGTTCGTCAGCGCGCTGGTAACCGTTGACGGCGCGGCCCTCCAGACCTGGCTGGCGGGCCGGGAAACGGCACCGGCCGACGACTCCTGGCGCCATGATCCCGATCTGGTAGCGGAGATTCAGATCGCGATCGACGATGCGAACAGCCTCGTCTCCCGGGCCGAGTCGATCCGGGCCTTCCGGGTGCTCGCGACCGACTTCACCCTGGACCGGGGGCATCTGACGCCTTCCATGAAACTGCGTCGGACGGTGATCGAGAGCGATTTCGCCGCGGACATCGCCGCGCTGTACGGGTGACCGCACCGCCGTTCCCGCTGACGTTTCCCGACCGTTACCGATGCACGGATCCATTGTGTCGACCAATCGGCCGATGGCGTATGGACACAGTTGTTGACCGCACTTCCGGCGGTTGTGGAAAATTAATACGTATTCGTGCCGGGGTGCCGTGGCACCGCGGAGCTCGTCCGAGTTGACGACAGGAGCACATTTTATGTACGACGTTATCGTTGTTGGTGCGCGCTGCGCCGGTTCATCGTTGGCGATGCTCCTGGCCAGACGCGGTCATCGGGTCCTCGTCGTTGACAGATCAACCTTCCCGAGTGACACCATATCGACGCACTATATTCAGCAGACCGGCCTTGCACGACTCCGGGACTGGGGTCTGCTCGACAGTGTCGCGGCGACGGGCGTCCCGGCGATGAAGCACCTGACCCTGTCCTATACCGGCATCCATGTCGAGGGTTTCGCCGACCCGATCGAGGGCATCACCGAGGTCTATTCTCCTCGTCGCACGGTGCTGGACAAGATCCTGGTCGACGCGGCCCGCGCGGCCGGGGCGGAGGTCGTCGAGGGATTCACCGTCCAGAATGTGATCTTTGAAGACGGTCGCGCCGTCGGTATCCGTGGCCAGTTCGGCGACGAATCGGAGAAGGAATTTCGCGGCTCGTTCGTGGTCGGCGCGGACGGCCGGAACTCGACGGTCGCAGACCAGGTCGGCGCCGACTTCTACCGTGTCGTACCGGCTACCTGCTTCGTCTACTACTCGTATTTCGGCAATCTTGACTGGTCCTTCCAGCACCGGACCAGCTTCAACCAGCAGCAGATAGGCGCGTGGCCGACCAACGACGGTCTGCATCTGGTGTCGCTGTTGCGCCGGCGGGAGCACTTCAGTGAGTTCCGCGCCGACGTGGAGAACAGCTTCCACGCCGTGTACGACGAGGTGGTACCCGATCTCGGTGAGGACCTGCGGACGAACGGAAAGCGGGCGGAGAACTTCCGGGTCATGCGGTACCCGGACAACTACTACCGCCGATCCAACGGGCCGGGCTGGGCGCTGGTCGGAGACGCCGGTTACCACAAGGACCCGTTCACCGGCTGGGGAATCACCGACGCGTTCCTGTACGCCGAGCTCCTCGCGGACCAGCTGCACCAGGGGCTGTCCCAGGAGCGACCGGTGGACGACGCCGTGGCGGACTACGCGAGGATCCGCGATGAGCGGAGCAAGGGAACCTTCGAGTTCACCTGCGTCCTTTCCGAGCTCACCCTGCCGCCGTTCTTCGAGGCGGTCCTGCGTGCCACGAGCCAGAGCCCGGAGTACACCAAGAAGTTCTTCGGTCTGATGGCCGGGGGGATCCACGGCGAGGAGTTCTTCGCGCCGGAGAACCTGGAGAAGCTCTACGAAGAGGTTGGCACGCCGCGCGACGAGCGTCTGCTCAAGGCCGCCTGACCGGCGGGCCCGCGGTGTTGGCACGCCGCCGGTCCGGTCGGTTCCCGACAATGATTGTGGAGTGTGCCCCGTGAACCCCGTGCCTGCCGCGAGCGCCAGCCCGCCGGATATCGCGCAACGCACCCGGATCTTCGTCCGCGAGCACGTCTTCCCGGTCGAGCGGGAGATCGTGGTTGCCGGGCGTCACATGGACGATGTGCACCGGGTGGAGCTGCAGACGGCCGCCCGGGCGGCGGGGGTCTTCGGCCCGCTGTCGCCGGTGGCCTACGGTGGCCTCGGCCTCGACACCCGCGCCCAGGCCAGCGTCCTGGAAGCCGCTGGTACGAGCCTGATCGGTCCGATTGCGGTGGGCGCCTCCGCTCCGGACGACGGCAACATCCACCTTCTTGCCCACCTCGCCACCGCACCGCAGGCGGAACGGTACCTGGCGCCGTTGGCGCGCGGTGAGGTCCGTTCGTCCATCGCGATGGCCGAACCGTCACCAGGTGCGGGATCGGATCCCGCGATGCTGGCGACGGTCGCGGAGAAGGTCGCCGGTGGCTGGAAGATCAATGGCGCGAAGCACTTCACCACCGGTGCCGACGGAGCGGCGTTCACCATCTGCATCGCTGCGACCCCTGGTGGCACGACGATGTTCCTGGTTGATCAGGACAACCCGGGGCTCAAGGTGGGCCGCCGGATGCCGACACTCGATCACAGCGCCCCGGGCGGCCACTGTGAAGTCACTTTCAGTGATTGTTTTGTTCCCGATGACGCTGTGCTCGGGGAGGTTGGACGCGGTCTTGAGTATGCCCAGGTGCGGCTGGCCCCCTCCCGCCTCACCTTCTGCATGAACTGGCTGGGGTTGGCCACCCGGGCGCACGCGATGTCGGCCGAGCGGATCGTGAACCGCACGGCATTCGGGATACCCGTCGCCGACCACGGAATGGCCCAGGCGCACGTTGCCGACAATGAGATCGATATCGTGGCCGCCCGAGCGCTCATCTACTCGACCGCCACCGTTATCGACGAACAGGGCTCGGTCAGCGGTGCGGCGCGCCACGCGGCCTCGATCACCAAGACCTTCGTGTCGGAGGCCGTGTGGCGGGTGCTCGACCGTGCGGTCCAGCTCTACGGCGGGCTGGGTGTGTGCGAGGACGAACTCGTCGCCCGGTTCCTCGTCGAAGCGCGCGCCTTCCGAATCTACGAGGGTCCGTCCGAGGTGCTTCGATGGTCCATCGCCCGCCGGGTACTCCGGGCCTATCGGTGACCGGCCGTCACATTCCCATCGAACATCCATGGTGAATCGGCTGGTACGAAATCCGCATCAGCGCCGGTGCGCCGTGGCTCCACCGTCTTTTCCGCATCATCTGGTGATCAGTTTGAAATCCGTTCACGGCCTGGTCCATCAAGGATGTTGGGATGATGAGTGTGACGAATGATACGCAGCTTTCGCGCGCTGAGACCGGATACGCGATTTTTGCCGGGGCGACGAACGGGATCGTCGACTACGAGCGCATCCGCGAGATCGCCAACTCGCTCGTTCCCTTCGGCCGCTTCGTCGGAGTCACCATCACCGAGGTGGGTCCCGACCGGGCGGTCGTCGAGATCCCCGAAGGTGAGAACCTCACCAATCACCTGGGCACCGTTCATGCGGGTGCGCTCTTCCTGGCCGCTGACATCGCCAGCGCCGCCGCGGCAGCCGGCGCCGTGGCGCCCCGGCTGGCCCGGGTCGAGTACATGGTGGTCCGGGATGCCCGGTCGACCTTCCGCAAGCCGGCCGCCGGTCGAATCCGTGCGATCGCCACCGTGGATGAGCGAGAAGTGCGCCGCGTACTGGCCAGCGATGCCCCAGAGCAGTTCGATCTGGATGCCAGGGCACGCCTCTACGACGACGCCGACGGGCTCGTTGCCCGGTTCCATTTTGAGTTCGCCTGCAAGATCCTGGCTGGCTGACGGGCATCCGACCGTATTTCCGCACGCATTGTCGGCCCGCGGAAGGCGCCAGTAGTCCACACGCTGTGACGGGAGTCCCCATGTCAGTGAGCTCGACCGGTCGTGACACGCCGGACGGCAACGCCACCAGGCGCCCATCGGAGTTCGCCGCGCTCGAAGCGATTCCGGTGACCACCGACGACAACGTCACATTCGTGATCAGGGTGCTTCCACAGGATGATCCAACTATCCCGGTGGCGCTGATTCTGCCGGCGATGGCGCTCAAGGCGAAGTTCTACCTACCGCTGGCCAAGACTTTGCACGCGTCGGGTCTGTCGGTGGCGATGTGCGATCTGCGGGCCCAGGGGGAAAGCACACCCGGACTCGACAAGAAGTCGGCATTCGGCTATCGAGAGATCCTCGAGGTTGATTTTCCCGCCGTCATCAAGGCTGTTCGTTCGCGGTTTCCCCAGGCTCCGCTGTATCTGTTCGGACACAGTCTCGGCGGTCAGCTCTCCGTGCTCTACGCGGCATCAGCGCCTGAGGATGTGGCCGGGGTCTGCATCATCGGTGCCGGATCCGTCTACTGGAAGGCCTTCGGTCCCAAGCGCTGGGAAGCCCTGTGGAAGATCCAGACGATCGGTCTGATCGCCAGGTTGCGCGGATACTGGCCCGGCGGCATGCTGATCGGCGGCGCGATGGCAGGCGGTGTGATGATCGACTGGGCGCGGCACTCCCGGACGAGCCGATACCAGCCGCGGGGTACGAAGCGGGACTACGATCAGCTGTTGAGTGAGCTGGCCATTCCCGTCCTGGCGATCTCCCTGGACGGTGACCGGCTTGGGCCACGGTCCAATGTCGACTTCCTCTGCGGCAGGATGCGGTCCGCAAAGATCACCCCTTGGCACCTGGACGACTCCGCTGGTGTCGCGCACCTCGACCACTTCGAATGGATCAAGGATAGTGGGATCATCGGGTCCGCGGCGGCATCCTGGATCATCGACGGGCAGCTGCCTGCGCCGTCCCGGTAGACCTCACCGCTGCGGGTGCAACGGAACCGTCGGGCCGTGTCTGGCGAGCCGGTACATCCACCGGTGGTCGTGTACATCCACCGGTCGTGTACATCCACCGGTCGTGTACATCCACCGGTCGTGTACATTGTGTCGGCACCTGTGCAATGGGATCGGTGGGTGTCACGGAATAGGTTACCGGTTTCCACGAAGGCAGCGGCGGCCGCTCATGCGCAGACACATTTGCTGGAACGCGCCGGTGAACACCATGACAATGGACCGGTAAATGCGGGGTAGAAAGATGAAATTTCCGCCGCGTTGACACTGCCAATCGTCTCCCTCGATCGAGCAATAGGGATGTCGGATTGGTATTGACCATTGTTTGGCCTACTCCGCACAATTTAGGTGTAGCTCGCCGGCGAGCGCCCGCGCCGATGCCTGCCGGATGAAATGACAGGGGAATTGCGGATGATGGCGAAAGCACGACTGACGGTTATCGGCGACAGCTTCGTCGAGGGCCGGGGAGATCCGCGACCGGACGGGACGTACGGTGGTTGGGTGCCCCGCTTTGCGGAACTGTTCGGAATCCCGCGCAACAGCTATCTCAACCTCGGGACCTTCGACGCGACAACCCAGGACGTGGTTGCCGGTCAGCTTGGCGTCGCGTTGGTGAACAAGGCTCCGCTGATCGGCTTTGTCGCCGGGGTCAACGATCTGGTTCGAGACTATGACGCGGTGCGTTTCCGGAATAATCTTGAGATGATTTTCACCACACTGAGCGGTCCAGATACGGTGATGTTCACCGCGACGTATGCGGATATTCCGCGGAACCTGCCGTTGCCGGACACCTTCCGTCAACTGCTGCGAGCCCGTTTCGCCGAGGCGAACGAGTGCCTACGTGCGGTCGCCGGGTGGACCGGCGCGCTTTGCGTGGACGTCGCGGCCGCGCACGAATGGACGGATCCGGCCATGTGGTCGGCGGACGGCCTGCACCCGAGTCCGGCTGGTCACCGGCGCTTCGCCGAGGAAACGGCCGATCTCATAAGTTTTGCCACCGGGATGACGGTGTTGAACGGATCATCCGCTTTCGCCGGTGTCGGGTCGGGACCGCTCTCGTACTAGAAGGCCGCTGGTTGGGCCGACGTCGATGCGATCGTGATTTTTCCGCTGAGCGACCCAGGGACTTCGGCCTCCGGCGATGCGACAGAACCACGATCGCATCGCCTTCGGCCCTCTAGGAGAGGAAGACTGTGAGCGAGGGCGAGAAGCTGGCGGATCGGCGTCTGGCCAATAATCCGATCGCGATTGTTGGCATGGCGGGCCTGTTCCCGATGGCCCATGACTACCGTGAGTACTGGCAGAACATCGTGGATTCGGTGGACTGCACCCAGGATGTCCCGGCGAGCCGGTGGAACGTCGACGATTACTTTGATCCGGATCCCACTGTTCCGGACATGACCTATTCGCGTCGCGGGGGTTTTGTCCCGGATGTAAATTTTGATCCATTGGAGTTCGGTCTGCCGCCGAACCAGCTGGAGGTCACCAGCACCCTGCAGACGTTGAGTCTGGTGGTGGCGCGGGACCTGCTGCGTGACGCCGGGGCGACCGATTCGCAGTGGTATGACGCGTCACGGACGGGCGTGGTGCTGGGCGTCACCGGCCCGGTGCCGCTGATGCATCCGCTGGCGGCTCGGTTGTCGACCCCCGTGTTGAAGGAGGTCGTCCGCAGCTGCGGGCTCAGCGATGCCGATGCGCAGGCGATCGCGGCGAAGTACGCGGCGGCGTTCGCGCCGTGGGAGGAAAACTCGTTCCCGGGGCTGTTGGCGAACGTCGTCGCCGGCCGGGTCGCGAACCGCCTCGGTCTGGGCGGGATGAACTGCACGGTCGACGCAGCCTGTGCGGCGTCGTTGACCGCCGTCCGCGTGGCGGTGGCGGAGCTCGTCGACGGCCGGGCCGAGATGATGATCGCCGGTGGCGCCGACACCGAGAACTCAATCTTCGGTTACATGTGTTTCAGCAAGACACAGGCGTTGTCACGAGCCGGGCGTATCCGGCCCTTCGACGATGCCGCTGACGGCACGTTGGTCGGTGAGGGCATCGGCATGCTCGCGTTGAAGCGTCTTGCCGACGCCGAGCGCGACGGGAACCGCGTTTACGCGGTGATTCGCGGTATCGGCTCGTCCAGCGACGGCCGGTCGAAGAGTATCTATGCGCCGCGTGCGGAAGGTCAGCGGCTGGCGCTGGCACGGGCCTATGCCGATGCAGACTGTTCGCCGGCGTCGGTGGAGCTGTTCGAGGGACATGCGACCGGTACCGCGGTAGGGGACAAAACAGAGCTGTCGGCGCTGAACGGTGTTCTCACTGAGGCGACCGATGAGCGGCATTTCGCGGCGATCGGAAGTGTGAAGTCACAGATCGGGCACACCAAGGGTGCGGCCGGTACGGCGAGTGTGATGAAGCTCGCGCTGGCGCTGTATCAGAAGATGCTGCCCGCGACGATCAATGTGGAGCGCCCGAACAGCGCGATCAATTTTGCTGACGCGCCGTTGTACGTCAACACCCGCACCCGGCCGTGGATTCGTGACCCGTATCGGCCGGTGCGGCGGGCGGCCGCGTCCGCGATGGGGTTCGGCGGGACGAACTTCCATGTCGTGTTGGAGGAGCACAACGGGGATCGTGGCGCCGTCAAAGCGTTGCATCGGACGGCTCGGGCGTATCTGTGGCATGCGCCTGACACCAGCGCATTGGTGGATGTGCTGCGTTCGGGTGCGTCGGGGGAGGAGACGGCGTCGATTCCCGCCGGGCATGCCCGGGTCGGGTTCGTGGCCGCCGACGACGAGACGGCGCAGCGCCTGCGCGCATTGGCGGTCGATCAGCTCGCGACGTCCGGGGACGTGGAGCAGTGGACGCATCCGGCCGGGGTGTTCTTCCGGAGCCGGCAGCTGCCGGACCTGAAGGTCGGCGCGTTGTTCGCCGGGCAGGGCAGCCAGTATCTGGACATGGGCGTGGAGGCGGCGCTCAACATTCCGACCGTGGCGACCGCTTTCGATGATGCGAACGGCTCGTTCGCCGGGGCGGCGCGGCGTCTGGCCGCGGTCATCTACCCGGTACCCGTCTTTGACGCGGGCCAGCGCCAGGCGCAGGAGACAGCTCTTCGCCAGACCGAATACGCGCAGCCGGCCATCGGTGCGCTCTCGGTCGGGCAGTTCCGGTATCTGACCGAGTTGGGCCTGCGTTGTTCTGGTTTCCTCGGACACAGTTTCGGGGAGCTGACCGCCCTGTGGGCGGCCGGCGCGTTGGCCGACGCGGACTTTTTCCGCCTTGCGCGCGCCCGTGGTGAGGCGATGGCGCCACCGGCCGACGATCCCGAACACGACCCGGGTGCGATGGCGGCGGTCCAGGCCACACGCGAGCAGGTCACCGACGTCCTCGCGGCTTTCCCGAGTGTGATCGTGTGTAACCACAACGCGCCGGACCAGGTGGTGGTGGGTGGGGACACCCAGGGGGTCGGCGAGGTGGTCCAGGAATGTAAGCAGCGGGGGTTGAACGCACGGCAGCTGCCGGTTTCCGCAGCTTTTCACACCCGTCATGTGGCCCATGCGGTGGAGAAGTTCCGGTTGGCGGTGGAGGCGGCGCGCATCAACGTGCCGGCACAGCCGGTGTATGCGAACACGGCGGGTGCCGCGTACGGGTCGGATGTCGAGGCGAACCGGCGGGTGCTGGCCGGGCAGCTGCTGGAGCCGGTCGAGTTCGTCGCGGCCCTGGAGGCGATGCGCGCCGACGGCTGCAACGTGCTGGTCGAGTTCGGTCCCAAGCAGGTGCTGACCCAGCTTGCGCGGCGGACGTTGGCCGAGTCCGGGGTGGTCGCCATACCCACCGACGCCGGGCCGCTCGGTGACAGCGATGTCGCTGTGAAGCAGGCCGCGGTTCAGCTCGCGGTCCTCGGGATACCGATCACGGGAATCAACCGGTACGACGCCCCCGCCTGGGTGACGGCCCCGTCCCGCGGCATGGTCGTGACCCTCAACGGTGCCGAGTACGTGCCCGATTCACGTCGGGCCGCCTATCAGGCCGCCCTCGACAACGGCTACCAGATATCCACCATTGACGCGACCGGGGGTAGCGGGTCGTCCGCCGATGTGAGCGCGAGCGACGCGCAACAGGTCGACGACCCGCCCTCACCCAACGGGACGGCGGCGAGCGAGCCTGCGGTCTCGGGCCAGGTCATTGCGCCGTTCGTGACCGTCTCACCGCCGGTTGCCGCGGCACCGGTCGTCCCGGCGGCTCTGTCAGCGGTGCCGACAGCGTCAGCCGTGTCAGCGGTGCCGACAGTGTCAGCCGTGTCAGCCGTGTCAGCGGTGCCGACGGTGCCGGTTGCGCAGGCGGTTGCATCAGACCCGAATCGCTCGCCAATTATGGTTGACGTGTCACAAGATGTCCTTGCGCAGCATGTAGCGGTGCACACGCAGTATCTGGAAAGCCAGCTGCGGATCGCGGACGAGTTGGTCGGTGTGCTCCAGGCCCACCGCGACGATCAGGACGCGTCGTGGTTGCCGCAGGCTGTCGAGGCGGTGAAGGACCAGAGCCTGGCGATCGGCCGGGCGCACATCCGCGCGAACGAGATCCTCGCCGCACTCGCCGACATCGAACGGGATGCTCACCGGCACGCGGCGCCATCCACCGGCTCGGCGCCGGTGTCGGCCACCGTCGACCGGGCCGTGGCGACGCCGACGGCGCTGGCAGGTCGGCCACCGCGACCGGAGCTGGTTTCCCCAGCGTCAGCCGCTCCGGTCCAGGTTGTTCCCGCCCAGCCCGCGCCCGCCCAGCCCGCACTCGTCCCCGCCGTCGTGGTTCCCGCGGCGTCCAGTGACGGAGTCGGTGCTTTGGCGGTCACGGTTTCGGCCGGGGCGGGTGTGGTGGATGCGGGGTCGGTGCGTTCGGCCTTGTTGGGTGTGGTGGCGGAGCGGACGGGTTATCCGGCGGAGATGATTGACACCGGGATGGATCTGGAAGCGGATCTGGGTGTTGACTCGATTAAGCGGGTGCAGATTCTT
>NZ_CAUVXL010000164.1:0-20356 GCF_963555915.1 Protofrankia sp. Cas4 | reverse complement strand
TCGGTGGCGTCGGAGCCCGCGGCCATCCTGGAGCCCGCGGTGGCGCCGGAGCCGTCTGCCGAGCCGGCGGCACGGTTTCCCGTCGAACTCGTCCCGTTGCCCGCGATCGACACGATCGAACAGCCGTATGCGAGCGATCCGGTTGCCATTGTTGTCAATCGCGGTGACCAGGCGGGCGAAGCGTTCGCGCTGGGGCTTGAAAAGGCCGGTTGGACGGTGGTACGGGCGAACCTCCCGCTTCCCGACGGGGCGCAGACGCCCGAGTCCACCTGGGACGGTGAGGCTGCGCAGCGGCGGCTCACCGAGGCACTGGACGCGGCGGGCCGGCTCGATCTCTGTCTCGTCCCGCTGGTGGGCAGCGACGTGTGGGATCACAGCGTCCGCGAGCTCGCCGACGCCGTCCTGGTGGCCCGGCACGCCTGCGGACCGCTTGCCGCCGGCGCCCGGTCCGGTAGCCGCGCCGCCTTTGTGACCGTCACCCGGATCGACGGCGGCCTCGGTCACCGTGGCGAACGCCAGGCAGCCCAGGCGCTGGTCGGCGGGGTCGGCGGAGTGGTCAAGACACTCGCGCACGAGGAGCCGTCCATCTTCTGCCGCGCGCTGGACATTCATCCGGGACTCGCCGTCGACGACGCCGTCGCCGTGCTCCTGGACGAGATACGGGACGCGGCGCTGGACATCACCGAGGTGGGTGTCGACAGCTCGCGTGGCCGCTGGACCATCGTCCCGGGACCCTACGGGTCTGTTGGCGGGCACCCCGGATCGCCATCGGTGCCGCCTGCTGACGGGTCCTCCGCCGGCGGTGCGGCCACGGTCGGCGGCGACGACGTCTTCGTGGTGACCGGCGGCGGGCGTGGGGTTACCGCGACCTGCATCCGGGCACTCGGTGCGAGCAGTCAGGGGACCTTCCTGCTACTCGGGCGCACCGCCCTGGTTGCCGAGCCGGCGTGGGCCGCCGGCGTGGCCGACGGTGATCTCAAGCCGGCCGCGATCGCGGCCCTGGTAGCCGGCGGCGGCAAGCCGCCGACGCCGCGGGAGGTCGAGGCGGCCTTCCGCGGCGTCGAGGCCCAACGGGAGATCCGTTCCACGCTCGACGCGCTGACCGCGGCCGGGGCCGGGGCCAGCTACATCCAGGTGGACGTGGGTGACGCCGAAGCCGTGCGGGCAGCGTTGTCGCAGCATCGCGAGCGGGTGACCGGCGTGGTGCACGGCGCGGGCACACTCTCCGACGGGCTGCTGCGGACCAAGACCGCCGAGGATGTGCGCCGGGTCTTCACCCCGAAGCTCGCCGGCCTGCGCAACGTCCTCGACGCGCTCGGGGACGCGCCGGTAGGCCATGTCGTCCTGTTCACCTCAGTGGCGGGACTGTTCGGCAATGCCGGTCAGGCCGACTACGCGGCCGCGAACGAGGCCCTGTGCCGGGTCGCGGCCAGCCTCAAGCGCGAACACCCTGACCGGCACGTCACGGCCATCGACTGGGGCGCGTGGGACGGCGGGATGGTCGCGGCCGACCTGCGTGCGGTATTCCGTGAGCGCGGCGTCGAGCTGCTCGCGCCCGACGCCGGCGCACGGATGTTCGTAGCGGAGTTCACCGCCGGCCACAGCGACGACGCCTGTGTACTGATCGGTTCCCCGAAAGGGCTCAGCGCCGGGTCCGGCCCGCGCCCGGCCCGGGGCTTCACGGCCCGCCGTGACCTGATCGGGATCGAGGGCACCGAGGTGCTCCAGGATCACCGCATCGACGCCTTCCCCGTCCTGCCGGCCACGTTCGGCCTCGGCTGGCTGGTGAACGTGCTGGAACGGGCGCATCCGGGGCTGCGGGTGGTCGAGGTCCGCGGCTTCGAGGTGCACAAGGGCATCGTGTTCGACGGGACCCAGGGCCGTGAGTACCAGGTCGAGGTACCGCTGGCCGAAACCGTGGACGGTCGGCTCGTGGTGCGCGCGAGCGTGCGCGGCGTGGCCGCTACCGGCCGGCCGGTCTCGCACTACGTCGGTACGTTCGTGCTGGCCGAGCAGGTTGACCCGGCACCGCCCGGGGTCGCTGGAGCGGGCGGGACGATCGTCCATGAGCCGCAGTCTGGTCCGGAGGACGGACTGGCGATCTACACCGAGGGCATCCTGTTCCACGGCCCGTCCCTGCAGGGGATCCGGCGGATCCGCCAGCGCCGTGATGACCGGGTCGTGCTGGAATGCCGGTTGGCTGACCAGGTCGTGGCCGGCGGCGCGTTCGCCGGTGCGTTGCACAGCCCGGTTCTGGCCGATGTCCTCCTGCACGGACCGTCGGTCCTGGGCAGGTGGCTGACGGGCCAGGCCTGCCTGCCGCTGGCGGTGGGGCGGTTCGAGTACTTCGCCCAGCTGCCTGACGGGGATCGGTTCATCGTCGTCCTGGACGACATCCGGTCGACAGCGTCGTCCCTGACGGTGACGGTGACCGCGTGCGACCCCGAGGGTCGTGTCCTGCAGCGCCTGACCGATGTTTCGATGATCGGTACTCCCGACATGGCGGCGAAGTTCGCCGAGGCCGTGCGTTCCCGTCAGGCGGGGGAGACGGCATGAGCGTCCACCCTGGTCGCCGCAGGCATGGCCCGACCGGCTCAATGACGTGGACGGAGAGCACGCGATGACAGCGGATCAGGCCGGGGACCTTGACTGCCTGGAGTTCGACGGGGAGGCCTTCGACCCCACCCGTTGGCTGTACTCCCCACCGCCGTCGCCGTCGCCGGTCCCGGTGCCGGGATCGGTAGCGGAGGCGCTGAGGCAGGTATCGGCGACGGCGCTCGTCGGGGAGGTGCGGGCCGTGGTCGTGGCCGCGCACCGCAGCGCCCTGCGGGCCCAGGCGAACCTGCAGAGCGCCATGATCGCCGCGTTCGGCGCCACCGGCCAGGCGGGCCCGGCGGGCCCGGCCACCGGTCATGTCGAGATCCCACCGGTGGCGCCCGGGCCGGTTGCGACTCGGCCGGTGGTCGCGACCCGGCCGGTGGTGGTCGGGCGGTTTGAGATCGTGGATGGTCAGCCGCTCGCGGTTGCGCACGGTGCCCATCCGGTCGTGGCGGGCGAACCGGTCAGTGCCGAGGCGGCGTTCAAGCCGCTCGCACGCAGCGACCGTACCCAGCTGGCCGGCGCTGATCTCGCCCGGCTGGTCGAGGGGTCGATCGCCGGGGTGTTCGGTGCCGCCTATGACCAGGACGGCGCCAACCCGTCGATCCGACTCGCGCCGGCCGGTGACCCCCTGCTGAGCCGGGTGGACGACATCGCGCTGCGGGGCGGCGCCTGGGGCAGGGGCGAGCTGCGTGCCACGCTGCGGCCCGACGTGGCCGCCCGGGCCGGTTCGGCGCCGGCGGCGGCGCGGGCGGTGCTGCTGGCCGAGGCGACCGCGCAGGCCGCCCAGGTGTTCGCGATGTACCTGGGCCTGCACCTCTGCCTTGCCGACGCCACGTTCGTGCGCGGTCGCCCGGACGGGCGGGGCGAACCGGACCGGTGCCGGGTCGACCTCGAAGAAGACGCCGGGACCAGCGCGGAGCACGAGATCGTGCTGGCGGTCACGGCCGTCGATCTCGTCCCGCGTCCGTGGCTGTCCGTCGACGCCGAGATCCGGGCCGGGGGCGAGGTCGTTGCCCGGCTGTGGGATGTGACGCTCGGCATCCGGGAGAAGCCCGGCGCCCCGGTAGGGCCGGGCGTCGGGGGGATCGTCCCGGTGTTTCTCGGGCGCAAGAACAGGTTCGGCGAGCGGATGATGCTCAACGAGCTCCACATGGCCCACTGCTCCAAGGGTGACCAGGATGTGGCGCTGGGGCCGGAGTTCGCCCGGTACCGTGACACCCGGGCGACCCGGCTACCCGACGGTGGCCTGCGCCTGGTCGACCGGATCGTCACGGTCGACGGGGAAAGGGGGAATCCGCGCCCGGGCTCCAGCCATGAGACCGAGTACGACTCTCCGGCCGATGCCTGGTACTACCAGGAATCGGCGAACGCGTCGATGCCGAACTGCGTGTACATGGAAACCTCGCTGCAGTCGGCGCTGATACTCGGTTACTACCTGGGTGCGACCCTGCCGGCGCTGGAGGGCGACCACAGCCTGCGCAATCTCGGTGGTACCGCCACGCTGCTGCGCGAGGTCGATCTGCGGGACAAGACCCTGCGGCAGCACTCGACGTTGTTGTCCACGACGCCCATGCCCGGATCGGTCCTGCAGGACTTCGGATACCTGTTCTCCGTGGACGGCGAGCCCGTCTACAAAGGTGAGTCGATGTTCGGGTACTTCAGTGCGGCGGCCCTCGCCCGCCAGAGCGGACTGGATGCCGGCCGCCTCGTCCCGACATGGCTGGAGCAGCAGGAACCCCGTCCGGCGGTCCGGACGATCAATATTGCCGGCCGCCGAGCGGACCGGTCGGCGCCGTTGTGCTCGCAGGGCTATCTCGCGCTTGTCGACGACGTCGACGTGGTCGACGGCGGTGGCCGGTACGGCCGGGGATACCTGCGGGCGGTCCGCGCGATCGATCCCGCGGACTGGTTCTTCGAACGCCACTTCTTCCGGGATCCGGTCATTCCCGGCTCCCTCGGTGTGGAGGCGGTGATTGCGGCGATGCAGGAATGGGTGGTCGACGGCGGTCACGCCGACGGCCTGGTCCGGCCGGGGTTCGTGTTGCCGGTCGGATTGCCTATGACCTGGAAGTACCGTGGGCAGATTCTGCCGACGGATGCCGCGACGACCCTTGAGGTCCACATAAAGGCCGTCGAGCGTAAGCCGGGCCGGATACGGGTTATCGCGGACGCGAGTGTCTGGAAGCCGACCATGCGTATTTATGAGCTGACCGATATCGCCGTTGAACTGCGGGAGGAAGGGGCGCTGCCATGGTGACCACGCCGGCCGGTCCGCCGGTCTTTGCCGGTGTCGGCCCTGCGGGCGCCGGTTCTGCCGCGGGTCCGGCCCGCAACGCGGCCGACGTCTACGAGGTGCTGACCACCCTCGAACGGCCGTGTTTCGTCATCCGGGATGCCAGCGGAATCGCCGCGGTCAACGACGAGCGTCTGATCGGCGCCGGTGCGCAGGTGCTGGCGGCGGTCCCGCCGTTGGCGCCCGACCGGCTGGGGTCGCCGGATTTCCCGCGCGACCACGGTGTGCGCCATCCGTACATGGCCGGTGCGATGGCGAACGGGATCGCCTCGGCGGCGATGGTCGCCGCGTTGGCCCGGGACGGGTTTCTCGCGTCCTTCGGCGCGGCCGGGGTGCCCCACGCCCGGGTGGACGAGGCGTTGACGACGATCCGGCGCAACGCGCCCGGGCTGCCCTTCGCGTGCAACCTCATCCACAGCCCGAACGAGCTGGCCATGGAGCGGGACGTGGTCGACCTGTGCCTGCGCCACCAGGTGCGTTGCGTCGAGGCGTCGGCCTTCCTCGACCTCACCCCACAGGTGGTGCGCTATCGGCTGGCCGGGCTGACCCGGGACGGGGCTGGGCGGGTCCAGGTCGGCAACCGGCTGGTCGCCAAGATCTCCCGGGCCGAGGTGGCCGAGCGCTTCCTGCGTCCGGCGCCGGAGTCGATGGTCCGCGGGCTGGTCGAGGCCGGTCTGGTCACGGCGGAACAGGCTGACCTTGCGCGCGGGATACCCATCGCTGACGACGTCACCGCGGAGGCCGACTCCGGCGGACACACCGACCGCCGTCCGCTGACCGTCCTCCTTCCCGAGATTATCGCTCTGCGTGATCGCGTCGGCCGTGAGCTGGGGTCCGGGCGCACGGTCCGGGTCGGTGCGGCCGGTGGGATCGGCACACCGGCCGCGGCGGCGGCGGCGTTCGCACTCGGCGCGGCCTATGTGGTGACGGGGTCGATCAACCAGGCATCGGTCGAGGCATCCCAGTCGGAGGCGACAAAGCGGCTGCTGGCCGGTGCCGGAACCGCCGACTGCGCGATGGCCCCGTCCGCGGACATGTTCGAGATGGGTGTCGAGGTGCAGGTCCTGCAGCGCGGCACCATGTTCGCGTCCAAGGCCAGGCGGCTGTATGAGGTCTATCGGGCGCACGAGAGCATCGAGGCGATCGCGGACGCTGAGCGGGACGCCCTGGAACGCAAGATTTTCCTCCGGCCGTTGGAGGACGTCTGGGCCGATACGGTGCGCTTCTTCACCGAGCGTGATCCGGACCAGATCGCTCGCGCGGCCGACAACCCGAAGCGGCGGATGGCCCTGGTCTTCCGCTGGTACCTCGGCCTTTCGTCGGGCTGGAGCATCGCCGGCGAGACAGGCCGGGTCGCGGACTACCAGATCTGGTGCGGTCCGGCGATGGGTGCCTTCAACAGCTGGGTCACCGGGACCTATCTGGCCTCGGTTGCGAACAGGCGGGTGGCTGACATCGCCGCGCAGATGATGCGTGGCGCCGCGTTCACGAGCCGGGTCAACCACCTGCGGCTTGCCGGCGTGCGCCTGCCCGCGCGCGCCACCACGTACATCCCGTCTCCGCCGCGGAGTGACACCGCGGGCGAACCCGATCGGTGGGAGAGATCATGAGTGTGGCCCTGTCCGAACGGCACGGCACGCAGACCCGCGGCCCGTCCTGGCTGGTCTGTGGCGGTTGCCGGGCGATCGTCTACGCAAAGAAGTTCACCCGCGCCCTGCGGGTCTGCGCGGAATGCGGCTGGCACGCCCCGCTGACCGCTCATGAACGGCTCACGATGCTGCTGGACCCCGACAGTGTGCATCTGTTGGAAGCGGTCGTGTCCGACAACGATCCGCTGCGGTTCGTCGACAGCCGTCCCTACGTCGAGCGACTTCGGGAGGCGCGCGCCGCCACCGGGCTCGACGAGGCGGTCGTCTGCGCCCGCGGTCGCATCGACGGTAACCCGGTGGTCGTCGCTGCCATGGATTTCCGGTTCATGGGCGGCAGCCTCGGCGCCGCGGTCGGTGAGGCCATCACCCAGGCAGCCGAGATCGCGCTGCGGGAACGGACCCCGCTGCTGCTCGTGACCGCCTCCGGTGGCGCCCGCATGCAGGAGGGCGTCCTGTCCCTCATGCAGATGGCCAAGACCAGCCAGGCGCTCGGGCAGCTCGACGAGGCGGGGATCCTCACCCTGTCGCTCATCACCGACCCCACCTTCGGTGGTGTCGCCGCCTCCTTCGCGACGCTGGCCGACATCATCATCGCCGAACCGGGCGCGCGGCTGGGTTTCGCCGGTCAGCGGGTGATTGCGCAGACCATCCGCCAGACCCTGCCGCCGGGGTTCCAGACCGCGGAGTTCCTGGTCCGCCACGGCGTCATCGACATGATCCGGCCGCGGGCGGAACTGCGCGCCACCCTGGCCAGGCTGCTGACCGTGGGTAGTCGCCGTTCGGTGAGCAGGACGGTTCCCGCGCCGCGATCGGCGGGCAGATCCGCGCTGATCGTCGATCCTGACCGGCTACCCGAGCGGGACCAGTGGGAGTCCGTGCGGCTGGCGCGCCGGCTCGGTCGGCCCACGACCCTGGACTACATCGCGCTCATAATCGAGGATTTCAACGAACTGCACGGCGACCGGATGTCGGCTGACTGCCCGGCGATGGTCTGCGGGCTCGGCTGCCTCGAGGGCGTTCCGGTCGTGGTGATCGGTACCCAGAAGGGGCGCACCGCGGCCGAGCTGTCCGGGCGTAACTACGGGATGCCCTCGCCGGCCGGCTACCGCAAGGCTGCGCGGATCATGCGCCTGGCCGCCAAGATAGGCCTCCCGGTGATCACTCTTATCGACACCGCGGGCGCGTATCCGGGCATCGAAGCTGAGAAACAGGGTCAGGCCGTCGCGATCGCGGAGAACCTCCGGTTGATGGCTGGCCTGCCGGTACCGGTCGTCGCCGTGGTGACGGGTGAGGGCGGCAGCGGCGGCGCGCTTGCGCTCGCCTTCGCCAACCGGGTCCTGATGTGCTCCAACGCGGTCTACTCGGTGATCAGCCCGGAGGGCTGCGCCGCGATCCTGTGGAAGGACGCCGCCGCCGGACCGAAGGCCGCCGCGGCACTGCGTGTCGACGCACGTGAGCTGCTGCGTAGCGGCGTGGTCGACGGCGTGGTTCCCGAGCCCGACGGCGGTGCACACAGCGATCACCTGCTGGCCGCGCACGCCCTTCGTGACGCCCTGACCAGCACGTTGGCCGAGTTGCTGCCGCGGGACCAGATGACCCTCGTCACCGGACGCAGGACCCGGTTCCGGCAGTTCGGCGCGCACACCCTCACCCTGCTCGATGCCGACCTTGACGGTGCCGACCTTGACGGTGCCGACCTCGACAGTGCCGGTCCCGACAGCGCCGGCCCCGGCCAAAAGGAAAGTGCCTGATGACCATGCTTCCGACCAACGGTGCGTCGCCCGGATCAGCCGGGATCGTCGGATCCGATCCGGGCGAGAGCCCGTCGGCGTCACCGGCGGGGCGGGAATCGCACCGGTCGACGAGCTGGGGTGCCGACGAGCTCGACGAGATCCTGACGATCCTGCGCCAACAGGCGATCGCCGTATGCGACCAGGCGTCCCGGACGCCCGTTCGGGTGCGGGCGGGCGCCGGTGACATCTTCGTCGAGGTTGCCTGGTCGCCGACACCGGCGATCGCGTCGGGGGTTATGGCCGGGCCGGGGTCCGGGCCGGCGCGGGAGCCGGTGCCGGGCCGCGAGCAGAGCAGACCGGAACCCGCCCGCGCACAGATCGGCCCGGTGCGGGCCGAGCCGGACACCGACGTCCACGTCCTGCGTGCCGCCACGGTCGGTGTGTTCTACCGGGCATCCGAGCCTGGGGCCAAGCCGTTTGTCGTCGAAGGCGACATGATCGTCCGGGGCCAGCAGGTTGCGATCATCGAGGCGATGAAGCTGATGATCCCGGTGGAGGCGGACGTCTCCGGCCGCGTCGTTGAGCTTTTCGTAACCGACGGTACACCTGTCGAGCACGGCGAGCCACTGCTGGCGGTGGCCGCCGGCACCACCACCGGTGCCGGCCGATGATCAAAAAAGTGCTGATCGCCAACCGTGGTGAGATCGCGTTGCGGGTGGCCCGCACCTGCCGTGAACTGGGTCTTGCCACGGTGGCGGTCCACTCCGCCGCCGATCGCGACTCGGCGGTCGTCCGGTTCGCCGACGAGGCGGTGCAGATCGGGTCCGGCCCGGCCAAGACGAGCTATCTGCACATCCCGGCTGTGATCGAGGCGGCGCGGGGCTGGGGTGCCGACGCGATCCACCCCGGCTACGGTTTCCTGTCGGAGAACGCGGACTTCGCCGAGGTGTGCGAAGAGGAGGGCATCACCTTCGTCGGGCCGCCGGCGTCGGTGATGAACTGCCTCGGCGACAAGGCCAGCGCCCGTTCGATCATGTCCGAGGCCGGGCTGCCGCTGCTGGCGGGTAGCCGGGACGCACTCGACCACGCCGACGAGGCAGCGGAGTTCGCGGCCGGAATCGGATTCCCGGTCATCATCAAGGCGGTGGCCGGCGGCGGTGGGCGCGGCATGGCCGTGGTCGATGACCCCGACGCGTTCCTTCGCGCCTACAGCGAGACTCGAGCCAGCGCCCAGGCGGTGTTCCGCGACGGGCGGCTCTACGTGGAGCGCTATCTGCAGTCCGCGCGCCACGTCGAGGTGCAGATCCTCGCCGACACCCACGGTAACGTCGTCCACCTCGGCGCGCGCGACTGCTCGTTGCAGCGTCGTCACCAGAAGCTCGTGGAGGAGACGCCCGCTCCGCGACTGCCCGCCGACACCGTCGAGCGCATGTGTGACGCCGCGGTCCGCGGCGCACTGGCGGTCGGTTATGTGGGCGCGGGCACCTTCGAGTTCCTGGTCGACCCGGCCGGTCAGTTCTATTTCATGGAGGTCAACTGCCGGCTCCAGGTGGAGCACCCGGTCACCGAGATGGTCACCGGGATGGATCTGGTCCGCGAACAGCTACGCGTCGCCGCCGGTGAACCGCTCGGGTTCTCCCAGGACGACGTCGCCGCGCGCGGCGTCGCGATCGAGTGCCGGATCAACGCCGAGGACCCGACGGCGGGTTTCACCCCGACGCCGGGGGTGGTCAGCGAGTTCTCGCTGCCCGGCGGCCCGTTCGTCCGCGTCGACACTCATGTCTTCGCCGGCTACCGCATTCCGGCGCTGTACGACTCGCTGCTGGCCAAGGTCGTCGTCTGGGCACCCGATCGAGACCAGGCACTCGCGCGGATGCGTCGGGCACTCGACGAGCTGCGCCTGAGTGGTCCGACGGTGACAACGACCGCCGGCTTTCTGCGCGGTGTCCTCGACCACCCCCGGTTCTGCCGGGCCGAGCACGACACGTCCCTCATCAACGAGATCACGGCGGTACCGCGTCCCTGATCCGCGTCCCTGATCCGCGTCCACCCCGGCAGACAGCAGAATCGATCTTGCCGGGGTGTTCATAGAGCGACCGGCAATAGGGGACGCGGCGTCGCGGGGCTGGGGCACGCATCTCGCCGCGTTGTCGTCGGTCGACACCCAACACCAGGGTGCCTCCCTTCTCCGCCTCGCGATCTACGCACCCCAGCCCCGCTCCTTGATCCACGCCCCTGTTGCCGGGCGCTCTTAGTGTCGCATGTCACAAACGACTTCACGGCAATTGAATGACGAGCAACAATGTGCTGAATCGCTGGCTGTGGATGGGCGCCACACACAGGGATTGCCGAGTCGATTGGGGTGTCCCGGCCCAGGGCGGTGCCCCTGGCAGATGGGGAGGATCCTCATGAGCACATCGGGGGCACGGGTGGTTGGACGGGTGGTCGACACGGCTCGCTATCCCCTGGCAGCGCCGACCGGAGCCGACTGGAAGTACGTGGTTTCTCGCACCCGCCGCGAGCTGCACAATACCGGCTGCAGCGTCCTGCCTGGTTTTATCAGGCCGTCCCGGTGTGAAGAATTACAGCAGGAATGCGCGACGATCGCGCCGGCGGCGTATTACGAGGTCGAAACGGTGAACGCCTACAACATCGCACCGGACGCGACCCTTCACGAAGATCATCCTGCTTCCGTCGCCATGAGGCGCGGCAATGCGTTTGTGGCACGCGATCGTATACCCGAGGATTTCATCATCCATCGGCTCTACACCGACGAACTGTTTCAGCGCTTCATCGCGGACTGCTTCGGGCTGGGCCGCCTCCACGAGCTCGCAGACCCCCTTGCCGGGCTGTGCCTCAATGTCGTCATGCCAGGAATGGAGCATCCCTGGCATTTCGATACAAATGAGTTCGCGGTGAGTCTGCTCACCCGGGAACCGCGAGCCGGTGGTGTGTTCGAGTATTGCCCGGACATCAGGTCCGCGCAGGCGGAGAATTTCGACGACGTGCGGGCCGTGTTGGCCGGCCGCGGTGGGCACCTGATTCGTCGGCTGTCGTTGCGCCCGGGTGATCTTCAGCTGTTCAAAGGCCGTTATTCGATGCACCGGGTGAGCTCTGTGCACGGCGATACAGCGCGCCACTCGGCGATCTTCGCATATAGCGAACGCCCTGGCGTCGTCGGCAGCGTGACGCGGACGAGGCAGCTTTTCGGTCGCGTGCTGCCACAACATCTGGCGGCCGAGGGAAACGTTGTGCGGGTCGACCGACTACTGGATTAGGAGCTTGCTGGCGTGCTGCCTACGACGCCGGACCGTTGCCTGTTCTGTAAACCAGGGAGGAGCATAACCCGTGCATTTCGACACCACCGGAAAAATTTCCCTCGACCACATCTACACGCAACCCGATCCGCGCGCCTATTTCAGTACGTTGCGCGCGCTCGACTACCGCATCCCGCAGCTCGCCAAGCCCTATTTTACAAAACTTATCGAGGAATACCGGAGCTTACAGCAGAACCGGGCTCCAAATATCCTGGACATCGGCTGCTCATACGGCATCAATGCCGCTCTGTTGAAATTCGACGTGACTATGGACGAGCTGTATGAGCGTTACTGCGGCATCGATGCCCGGTCGCAGACCCGCAGCACGCTGCTGACCCGCGACCGGGACCTGGTCCGTTCGCGTAATCGCCGCACGTGCACCCGGTTCGTGGGCCTCGACACGTCCCACCCCGCCCTTTCCTATGCGCTCTCGGCCGGCTTTGTCGACGACGTGGTATACGCCGACCTCGAACAGCGCGACCCCACGGAACGACAACGCCAGCAGTTCACCGGGGTGGATCTTGTTATCTCGACCGGCTGCCTCGGTTACGTCACGGAGCGGACCATTGCACGGGTTGTCAGCGCCAGCAGCGAGCGCAGGCCGTGGATGGCGCATTTCGTCCTGCGGATGTTCCCGTTCGAACCGGTAGCCGAGAGCCTGGCCGGGTTGGGATATGAAACTGTACACATCGAACATGTGTTCAAGCAGCGGCGGTTCGCCTCCCCGCAGGAGCAGTCACTCGTCCTGGACACGCTGTGGGCCGTCGGTGTTGATCCGCGCGGGCTGGAAGCCGACGGCTGGCTGTACGCGCAGCTCCACGTCTCTCGGCCGCGTGACACGAAAAGTTACGCGGTCGTGGATCTGGCAACGAGCAACGAATCATCCAGCTCTCCGAAACCACCGAGGTTGACGATGAACGCGAAATCTGATCAGGATTGGTCTACCCGTACCTTTGGCAATGAGGACCGGCTGCCGCGGGTGCCGTTGCCGACCGTGGCGGCGAGCTGCGAGCGATTCCTCGCGTGGTGTGCACCGTTGTTGACCGCGGCCGAGCTGGCGACGACCGAAGCCGCGGTGGCCTCCTTCCGCGAACCGGACGGTGCCGGTCACAAACTCCACGCGGCGCTTGAGGAGTACAACGCCGGTGATGGGGTGCACAGCTGGCTCGACACATTCTGGCAGTCCCGGTATCTGGGTCGACGCGACCGCATTGCGATCAATGCGAATTACTTTTTTCTGTTCAAGGACGCCGGCCTGCAACAGGTGGACCGGGCGGCCGGGCTCATCGCCGGGGCCGTCAACTACAAGCTGGCGCTCGACGAGGAACTCGTAGCGCCGATCGTCGCGCGCGGGCAGGCTCTCTCGATGGAGCAGAACAAGTTCCTGTTCGCCACCACGCGTATACCCGGACCCGTGCAGGATACCGTCCGCGCCCCCTACAGCGAACAGTGCCCGGGCCCATCCCGGGCGCGCCACATCGTGGTGTTCTTCCGAGGGCACATGTTCCGCATGGACGTGCTGGGCCCGGCTGGTCGCCCCCACACGTTGGACGATCTCGTGGCGGGTCTGCAGTCAATCATGAAGGCCGGTGCGGTGCGGGCTGCACCGGAGCAGTCGGTCGGCCATCTCACCACCATGGCCCGGGCACAGTGGGCGGCTACTCGCCACGCGCTGCTCGGCTGCCATCCCGGCAACGCTGACGCGCTCGACGCGGTGGAAACCGCGCTGTTCTGCGTGTGTCTGGAGGATTTCGTACCCGCGCACACGCTGGCGGCATGTGACAACCTCCTGCACGGTGACAGCGGTAATCGGTGGTTCGACAAGGCCGTGTCCCTGATCGTTTTCGGCGACGGCACCGCCGGTATCAATGTGGAGCATTGCGGTCTGGATGGGACGACGGTCCTCAGCTTTGTCGACGCGCTGCTGGGTGCATCGGCGCAGGAGCACTCGGCGCGGTCGGGGGCGCTGGCCCAGGGCCTGCCGAGCGTCACGCCCGTCGAGTTCGTGCTCGATGGTGACCTGCGGGCCGATGTGCGGGCTGCGGGTGCCGCGTTCGCCGCGTACGGGGCCAACGTCGCCACCACCATCGAGTCGTTCGAGGATTTCGGTGGAAACCGGGCCAAGGCGCTGGGGATGTCGCCTGATGCATTCGTGCAGCTGGCCTATCAACTCGCTCACCAGCGCGCCAAAGGAATGGTCGGCGCCACCTACGAGTCGATCGCCACCCGACAGTACCGGCGCGGGCGTACCGAGGCGATGCGCGTTGTCACGCCCGAGGTGATGCGTTTCGTCGCCATGATGGATGACCCCGATGTGGATGTGGCAACCCGCAACGCCGCATTCCGGGCAGCTGCCGACGCGCACGTGGAACGGGCGAAGGCGTGCCAGACGGGGCAGGCTCCCGAGCAGCACCTGTGGGAGCTGGCGCTGATTGCGCAGCGGCGCGGCGAAGCGCTGGGGGTGCCCGCGGCGCCTGCCCTGTACGAGACCCCGGGCTGGCTCACGATGCGGGACGACTATCTGAGTACCAGCTCCGCACCGTCGGTCAACGTCGAGTACTTCGGTTTCGGGTCGACCAGCAGCCGGTGCATCGGCATCGCCTATGTGTTGCTGCCGGACCGCTTCAACCTCTACCTGAGCACACCGCGCCCGGTGGCCGACGACATGTTCGTCTTTGCCGACAAGCTCCGGGAAGCAGTGCGTGAACTGCAGGATCTGCTGGAGACCGAGAAGGCGGCGGTGTGAGCGAGGCCACGTAGCCGATCACGCCGTCCATGCCTGCGGCGGCCGGCCGGTAACCATCCCGGCTGGCCGACGCTGGGCCGGGGCCGGGGCCGGGGCCGGGGCCGCCCGGGTATTACCGCAGGCCGGAGTGCACGAACGCGTTGACGATGTGCCGCTGGAGAATCAGGTAGAGGGCGAAGATCGGCAGGCAGGACAGCCCCGATGCGGCCATGATTCCACCCCAGTCGTTTCCCTCGGTCCCCCCGAGGAAGCCGCGCAGCCCAAGCTGGATCATCGAGTTCGCCTGCTGGAGCACCAGCGACGGCCAGAAGTACTCGTTCCACGCATTGATGAACAGCACGATCCCGAGGGCGGCCAGCGCCGGCCGCAGGTTGGGCACGACGACCGTCCACAGCGTCGACCAGGACGACCGCCCGTCGATGCGGGCTGCGTCCAGCAGGTCCTTGGGGAAGCTTTCCATGTGCTGGCGCAGCAGCAGGACGCTCAGGGCGGTGCACAGCGTCGGGATGACCACGCCGGCGAGTGTGTTCAGCAGACCGAGCCGGAACAGCAGCGTGTAGTTGGGCACCATCGTCACCTGGAACGGCACCAACCACGTTCCCACGAACAGCAGATAGAGCAGCCGCTGGCCGGGAAAGCGCCAGGCCGTGAACGCGTAGGCGGCGAGCAGACCGGTCAGCAGCTGTCCCGCAGCGGTCAACGCCGCCACGACGGCCGTGTTGAGCAGCAGCGCTCCGATCGGGACGACCTCCGCTGCGTGCCGGTAGTTGCCCAGCGACAGCGGCCAGGGAAGGAGCGACGAGCCGTAGACATCGCTGGGACGGCGCAGCGACGTCGCGTACATCCAGCCGATCGGGACGATGCAGGCGAGGCTCAGCACCGTCAGCACGACGTGGCCGATTAAGCGCGACCGGCAATAGGGGACGCGGCGTCGCGGGGCTGGGGCACCCACCTGCCCGTCCACCGTGAAGCCGGTCATCGGTCATCGGTCATCGGTCATCCTTCGTGGCGATCGTAGGGACGAGGGTGGTCATCCACGAGTCATCAGTTGTCATGACTGTCCAGTCGTCATGGACGCTCAGTCGTCATGGACGCTCAGTCTCTCGAACAGCCACACGAGGAAGACGGCCACCAGCCCGAAACACAGGAAGAAGGCCATACCGGCGGCGGCGGCGAGGCCCGCGTCGAAGCTCTTGAAGCCGTACTCCCAGAGCAGGTAGTAGACGTTGGTCGTCGCACTGTCAGGGCCGCCCTGGGTGAGCGCGTCGATCAGCGGAAAGGTCAACTGCCCGGCGAGTAGCACGGTCATGAGGGTCAGCAGGACCAGGGTCGGCGACAGCAGCGGCAGGGTGATCCATCGGGTGATCTGCCACCGGGTCGCGCCGTCGAGCTGGGCTGCCGCGGCGTACTCGTCGTTGATTGCGGCCAGGCCGGCAGTGACGACGAGGACGGCGAAGCCGAGCAGGTGCCAGCCGGTGATGCCGACGACGGCGAGCTGGGCGGGACCACGTTCATGCAGCCAGTTGACCGGTCGGCCCAGCAGGCGGTCCACCAGGCCGTGCCGTGGGTCCAGCAGCCATACCCACATCGCCGCGCTCGCCACCGGCGGAACGAGCACCGGCGCGAACACCAGGGTCCGGTAGCCGACGCGCAGGCGGCCCCGCACCCGGCGGGTGAGCAGGGCGATGATCGTGGGCAGGACGACCGTGAACGGCAGCAGGCACGCAATCGTCGCCGCCGTCAGCCACAGCGAGTGCCAGAGCTCTGGAAGCTGCAGGACGTGGCGGTAGTTGTCCAGACCGACCGGGATCTTCGGCCTGCTTGGCACCAGGTTCCACGAATAGAATGACAGCTGCGCAGCCTCGACCAGCGGGCGGTAGGTCCAGACCGCCAGGCAGCCGAGTCCCGGCGTGAGGTAGAGAAAGGGCGGCAGCGCCCGCAGCACCCGGCGCGTGGGTGAGGGCAGGGCTGCGCTGACCGGCGTCTCAGGCGTCGTCGCGGCGGTGACCTCTACGAACACGTTGGGTGATCCTGCCTGTGTCGATGCACGGTCGCCACGGCCTCACGTCTTCGGCAGCAGCTTTGTCGCCCGATCCGCAGCCGTGGCCAGCGTGGACGGTGGGTCAGCCCCGCTGTAGACGACGCTTTCAACGGCATCGAGCATCGTGTCCCTGATCTGGACGTAGTTGTCACCGGGGAAGGCCACCGTCGGCCGGAGCCGGGCGAGCTGGTCGATGTTCGGCTTGATCAGGGGGTTTTTCGCCGCCCAGTCCTTGAGGCCGGCGGGGTCGTCCAGCAGGCCTGTCCGCAACGGCAGATAGCCGATCTTGCTGGTGAGCTGGATGTAGCCTTCATCACCGGTCAGAAATTTGATCATCTCCCAGGCTGCCCGCTGCTTGGCCGGATCCTTGGCGAACATGACCAGGGCAGCCCCGGAGTTGGTCGGTTCCACCGTCGTGCCGCCGAAGCTTGGCAGCCCGGCCGCCCGCAGATCCCACGGGGGCTTCGCACCGGTGGCGCCCTTACGGAACATGGCCTCACCCGCGCTGCTCTCTACGATCATGCCGATCTCACCGCGGGCGAATGCGGGATATGCCTGCTCCTGGGAGAGTTTGGGGGTTGCGCCGGACTGGACCAGGTCCTGGGCCATCGTGACGGCCTCGACCGCCGGCGCCTGGGCAAAGGTGAGCCTGGTCCGGTCGGCGGAGAGCACCGATCCGCCGTTGGAGTCGACCAGGGACTGGTAGCACCAGTCACCGGCCTTCTTGGTCAGGCAGTCGATGTAGACGCCGTCCTTACCGGCTTTGTCCTTGATGGCGAGGGCGGCGGTCTTGACCTCCGCCCAGGTGGTCGGAGGTTTTGCAGGGTCGAGGCCGGCCTGGGTGAACAGGCTGGCGTTGTAGTAGAGGATCGGGGTGGAGAACACGAACGGCATGCCATAGGTCTTGCCGTCGACGTCGCCCAGAGTGCGCGCGGTCGGCGCGAACGGGTGCGTGCCGCCGAAGTTGGCCTGCACCGCGTCGTGGCCGACCACGTCGTCGAGTGGCGTGGCCCCCAGCCCCTGCACCGCGTAGAAGAGGTCACCGAATCCCAGCTGCCCGATGTCGGGCGGGTTGCCGGCCGCGATCTGGCGTTGGATGCTGGCCGTCGCGGCCGATCCGTAGCCACTGGCGGTCGCGGTCGCGGGCTTCTGGGCCGTCACTTTGATGTTGGGATGGGCGCTCTGGAACCTGTTGATCAGATCTGTGAACGTGTCGGTCCACGCCCCGGCCTGCGCCAGGTTGTAGCTCTCCAGGACGATCGAGACCTGCTGGTCGGCCCTGAGTTCGGGAACGGTTGCGGTGCTTGACGGGGCGGCAGCCGGTGAGCTGCCCCCGCCGCAGGCGGTCGCGGTAAGTGCGAGGGCGAGCACGGCCGCGGCACCGCCGAGACAGCTCGATCTTTTCATGTCGTGCTCCTTATGCGAGGCGATCCTTCTGGCTGCCAGACGAGCCGGCGACCACTGGCGCGGTCGAACAGGTGCACGCGATCTGCGGCGGTGTCAAAGGCCACCGGGTCGCCGGGACGCAGCCCGAGCGGGCGCGGTCCGCGCGCGAACACAGGCGCGTCGCCGACCATGCACTGGGCGACCTCGTCGCTGCCGAGGTTCTCCACCGCCGTTACCCGACCGCGGAACATGGGTGCCGGCGACGCCGGCGGGACGCCGACCAGATGTTCCGGGCGGATCCCCACGATGATGTCGCGACCGGGGAAGTCGCCGGCCGCCCACAGCGGCACCTGCACGCCGGGGGCGTGCACGCGGACGCGTCCGCAGTGGTTCTCGACCAGGGCCGGGAGCAGGTTCATCGGTGGTGAGCCCAGAAAGCCCGCTACGAACGTCGACGCCGGTTCGTCGTAGACCTCGGTGGGAGTGCCGACCTGCTCAAGGCGGCCGGCATTGAGTAGCGCGACCCGGGTGGCCATGGTCATGGCCTCGACCTGATCGTGCGTGACGTAGACGATGGTCGAGCCGAGCCGGTTGTGCAGCGCCCGTAGCTGGCCACGGGTCGCGGTGCGTAACTGGGCATCGAGGTTGGACAGCGGTTCGTCCATGAGAAAGGCACCCGGGTCGCGGACCAGCGCCCGGCCGACCGCCACGCGTTGGCGTTGCCCACCGGACAGCGCTCTGGGTCGGCGGTCGAGCAGGTCGGCCAGATCGAGCAGCTCCGCGACCGCCCGTACCTTCTCGCGTATCTCCGCGCGTGGGCGTCGACGCGAGCGCAGCGGGAAACCGATATTGCGCTCGACTGTCAGGTGCGGGTAAAGGGCGTAGCTTTGGAAAACCATCGCCATATCGCGGTCCCTGGGCGGCGTGAAGGTGACGTCGCGCTCATCCAGCAGGACCCGCCCGCCGTCGGGCTCGATCAGCCCGGCAATCATCCGGAGCAACGTCGACTTTCCACAGCCGCTCGGGCCGAGCAGGACGAGGAAATCGCCGTCGCTGATGTCGAGACTCACCCGGTCCACGGCGGTGACCTTGCCGAAACGCTTGGTCAACGCTTCGATCTGGATACGGCTCACCGCTCCGGCTCTCCTTTCGCGCCGGACCGACACCGTCTTGTATTCCGTGGGCCTCCCGGATCTGTTCGCCACGGCGTCATATCTCTCAGGCGCAGCTGCATTCAACTCCAGGACGGTGTACGGAGAGCAAACGCGCCGAAAATTGGACGTCCGTCGGATGTGACGGGCTCAACCCGATCATCCCGGCCTGACAGCGTCGATTGGTGTCGTGGCTGAGGCGACCGATACGAGGCCTCAGATGTCGAGGACCAGCGAATCCGTGCGGGCTCGTGACACACAGATCATCAGGGCGTCTCCGGTGCGTTGCTCCTCGATCGTGAGTACCTCGTCACGATGATCGACCTCGCCGGCGCTGAACCGGGTCTCGCAGTTGCCGCACGTGCCCTCGCGGCACGATGACGGCACGTCGAAGCCGGCGCGTTCGAGAGTTTGCAGGATCGTCCGGTCCGCGCCCACCCGTATCTTCTGCCCAGTACTGCCGATCACCACGTCGAAGGCGGTGTCCGCCGGGCGATCGTCGGGTCGTTCCCGGGGCCGGAAACGTTCCACGTGCACAGCGCCGGCCGGCCAGCCACCGCAGGCGGCTTCAACCGCCGTGAGCAGGCCCTCGGGCCCGCAACAGTAGACCGCCGTCCCGATCTCAGGCTGCCCGAGGATGTGCTCCAGCGGCAACAGCCCGGATTCGTCCTGCGGATGGACGGCAATACGATCTTGGTGAGCCGACAGCTCGTCGAGGAACGCCATGCTGGTCCGCTGTCTACCGCCGTAGAACAACGTCCACTCGGCGTCCCGCTTGTCGAGTTCGGAGATCATAGGCAGGAGCGGGGTTATTCCGATGCCGCCGGCGATGAGAATGTAACGCCGGGACGGGACCAGCGGAAAATTGTTACGGGGTGGGCCGACCGGCAACGACCACCCGGCCTGGACCTCGTCGTGCAGGTAGACCGACCCGCCTCGGCCGTGTTCTTCACGCAGTACGGCGATTCGCCAGTGCATATCGTCGGCCGGGTCGCCGCACAATGAGTACTGTCGGATCAGACCGGACCCGAGGACGACGTCGACATGGGCGCCCGGCGTCCACCCGGGGAGTTTCTCTCCAGCGGGATGGGCGAGGACCAGAGAAATGATGTCGTCGGCTTCCCGCGTTGTTCTGACGACGGTCAGGGACGGGGCGCTTGACGGCGTCGGCACTGCGGTCAACTGATCGTGGGTCATTGGCGCGGACATGACCGACCTCCGGACGGGCTAGCCTCGGGAACAATTGGACCCAAAACGGCGTGAAACTGGGTGATCCAGGCCATTCATGCCAGGCGGCGCTTTACGGGCGCCACTCGTCCAATTATCCCAGACGACCCGAGAAGGCAGTGTGGCCAGGCGATTGGAATGTTCGATGGAAACATCGGCGACTGGCCTCGGCCCATCCCGGCCCTGCGACGCCGCGTCCCCTCTTGCCGGTC
>NZ_CAUVXL010000163.1:0-19397 GCF_963555915.1 Protofrankia sp. Cas4 | reverse complement strand
CGGCTGGGTCATGAACCGCTTGTGTCGACCGTTGCCATGCCGAGTTCACGGCAGGCTTGCAGGAGCATCCTGTTCCCGGCGGCGACGACCAGCTCCGGTGACGCCAGCTGTTCGGCTGCCGCGCAGTGGACCGCGTCGTACTCTCGCAGTCCCAGATCGTGAGCGAGGATCGCGGCCCTGCGAATGAGACGGTCGTCCACCGTAACCACGTCGAACGCGCTGAACAGCTGCTCCAGGGACGTCATCGCTTCGCTGTGCGTTGTGTCGTCAATCCGTCGCATCCGTTTGGCCTGGGCGAGGGCTGCGGCTGTCTCGACGTAGAGCAGCCGCGACGAGACGACATGATCGGATTTCTCCCAGAGTCGGCTGGCCTGAGGTGTGCCCGATTCGGAGATCAGCAGTGGTATGAACGCCGACGTGTCGAAGTAGCAGATCATCGTTGCTGGTCGTTGACCAGCTCGCTCACCGAACCTGTCGCGTGGACCGGGCTCGGCTGGCTACGCGTCCTGGTACGAGCAGGTTCGATCAGCCCCTCAGCGATGAGTTGTTCGAGAACTGTCGGCTGGTGCACGGGCACGATACGGGCGATCGGCCGTCCATGATCGGTGATGGTTATCGTGTGACCGGCTCGCACATCGGCAAGGTGATGGCTCAGGCCGTCCCGCAACTCCCGAATACCAACGTTCACGTGTGGCGCTCCGCTGGCTCCAGCCGCCTTGGCTCCGGTGGCTTTGGCTCCAGCGACACGGACTCAAGTGGTCATAATGACCATGGCTAGTGTAGCCACCAGCGGATCTGGGCGTCTACGGCGGAACCGAAACTTACACGCAGCCGAGTACCTGGGCGTTATCGTGACGAACATCGTAGTCAACGCTGTTGACGGCACTTCACCCTGATTTGATCTTGTGGAAGCGGCGATCCAATCGCCACGATCGCGCCAACACCCGCGTGGTGACGTGGCCCTCGCGGTTGGTCAGATGGTGAAGAGCCGGAGCTTGACACCGATGGAGTCGGCGAGGTGATTCAGATCATCGGGATCGCTGGTGACCACCGAGGCCTGGTACCGGACGGCGGTCGCGACGACGATCGCATCCACGACATCGGCGGTCCCGCCGGCGCCGCAGGCAACACCGGCGGCGCGACCGGTTGGCCCATCATCGGGGCGGATGTCGCAGCCCTTGAGGACGCGGGAGACCTGGTGCTGCGGGCCGCCGCGCCAGGCTTGGGCAAGGACCACCACCGGCACGATCGGGCGGATGCGAGCGGCGGTCAGTTCGTCGTGCAGGGCGAGGAAATCGGGATTGCGCCGTTCGGCGGCCAACAGGGCGCCGGTGTCGTAGACGATCGTGCGCACTACCCGGCTGCCCGCCATGGTTCGTCGTCGAGCAGCCCGGCCTCCATCAGGAACTCGCGGGCGCGTTGCCGGGACCCCTCGGGCAGCGTGCCGTGCTCGCTTTCGTACTCGGCCACCATCTCCCGCGCGGCTGCGCGGCCTGCCGCGTGCAGGGCGGCGATGTGAGCCTTCTCGACGGCAGCCTCGGCAAGCCACGTCGACACCGGCTTGCCCTCGTCGGCAGCCGCAGCTCTGATCGTCTCTTCGATCTCAGGCGGCACCGAGATCGACAGCTTCCGTACGGTCATGGCTATACCATAGCGCGCGGTAGGAACACCTTCCTACCGTTGTCACGACTCCATGGCGAAGGGAACCGTTGGTCGTGCCGGACGTGGGGCGCTGGAAAAGCGGTCCGCGTCGTAACCCCACAGCCCCAGATCATGGGCGAGAACCGCGGCAGGTTCAGGGAGCGCAGGGGCGGCGACGGCGTCCGGCGGGCTACGCGACGTGAGACCGGGGCGTAACCCGGACGACCAGGTCTGCGTCGAGAGCATCAGCGAGCCGGTCGAGAACAGGCAGGGTAGGCACCGTGCCGCCGGCCTCGAACCGCGCCACCGCTGACTGTGTCATGCCAGCCGCCCGCGCGAGCTCGGTCTGGCTCCAGCCTCGCTGCTGGCGCAACTGGCGGACACCACGGCCGAGTTCGAACGCCAGCCGGGTGGCCTGGTAAGCCTCCTGCGCGTCAGGCTCGTTCATCCGCCGGTCCCGCAGCTGCGCCCATTCGATCCGCTCAGTCACTGGCCCCGTCCTCCTCGTCTAGGGTGTGCTCCTCGGCCAGGCAGCGTGCTAGGGCTCGCCTGGCCCGGGCGACCTCTTCGACCTCCCGCATCCGGGTCTTGACGAACATCGTCAACAGCACCACCCGTCGCCCCGAGGCAAGCCAGTACGTGACCCGGACCGCCTGTCGGTCCACGTGGAACCGCAACTCCCGGAGCTTGCCGTCGAGTTGCCGTGTGTAGGGCTCACCCAACAACGGCCCCTGCTCAGCCAGTAGATCGATATAGAACGCCGCCGTAGCAAAGTGCACTGTGGGCAACTGCTCCAGCCAGTCCCGGACCTCCGGCTCCAACTCGACGGTACCCCAAGGCATAGCAGTGACGCTATAGCATGCCCGGCGGCGGTTCGTATGACGTCCGCTGCCGCGACGCCTTGCTCGGCGAGGGCACGGCCCACGGCCCACGGTCAGGTTTTGATCATTTGTATCGGAGGCGGGCGGCGATCGCGGGGTCGGGTCGCGGGTGGATGGCGGCCGGGCTCGGTCGCAGTCGCGCCACAGCGAACGACAGCAGTCCCATGGCGACGGCGACAGCGGCGGTGGCGCCAAACACGGTGGCCAGGCTGATGCCGTGTGCGTGCAGGGGACCGACACCGAAGGCGGCGATGCCGTAGCCGAGCTGGTAGCAGGCGATGACGGTACCCGACACGGTAGCCGGGATGGCGGTGAGTTCCTCCTGGCCGAAGCTGATCGTGAGTGGCAGCAGCGCCGAGCACCCGAGGCCGGCCAGCCCGAACGCGACCACACCCAGGGCCGGCGCGTCCGCCGGGAGCACAGAAATGATCACAAAGGCACCGGCGAGAACGAAGGGCAGCAGGTGGTATGCCCACCGGGCCGGGAACCAGCGTTGGATGGCCGCGAACGCCACCCGCCCACCGGTGACAGCGGCCCAGAACGCGGTGAGGGCGAGCGAGGCCACAGTGGTTGACGCACCCAGCTCACCGGTCATGTCCAGTTGAGCCCAGTTGCCGTTGACCGTTTCGCACAGACCGTAGACGACCGCGAACGCCGCGTAGACCCACAGCCGGGCGGGCAGGCCAGCCCCGGCCCGGGTGGCCCCGGCGCCTTCGGCGGCCTCGCGCGTCTGCGCCCGCAGGGGGAGGCGCAGGCTTATCACCAGAAGAATTGCGAGCAGGATGGCCGACATCAGCGGGAGGCCCCACCACAGGCCCAGGCCGACGAACACGGCGACGAACACCGGGGCGAGCATCGTGCCGAGACCGAGAAGGGCGTTGAGCGTGAGAATGGACGCGTCGACGGCCCGGGGGTGAAACGCGGCGGTGAACGTGTTCAGGGCGGGTACCGTGAGGCCGAATCCGGCGCCCAGACTCGCCGTCGCCAGCAGCAGCATTCCGTAGGCGACGGACTGTTCCGCGGTGAACAGCTGGCTGAGGACGAGTAGCGTCATGGATACCAGACCGGCGCACAGGCCGGCCAGATACACCCGCTTCGTGCCGAAACGCCGGCCCAGGCGCGCGCCCAGCAGCGCGGTGGTGACGGCCGTGACGACCTGCGGGAGGAACATGCTCCCGTACTGCGTGCTCGACAGGTCGTATCTGTCCGGGTCGGTGAAGATGGCGCTCGCGGCGGGGAAGGTCACCAGCACAATGCCCTGCGCGGCACCAGTCGCGTAGATGACGGTCGTTTCGGTCCTGCTGGCCATGTATCCTCGCCATCGCCATCGCCATCGCCATCGCCATCGCCATCGCCATCGCCATCGCCATCGCCATCGCCATCGCCATCGCCATCGCCATCGCCATCCGGTGTCCGGTGTCCGGTGTCCGGTGTCCGTCCGGTACCGGTTCTTGCCCGGTCGCCCGCGTTACTGCATCCGCTCACACAGGTGCTCGCCGACTCGGATGGCGTTGGCCATGGCGGTGAGTGCCGGATTCACCGCGCCGATGCTGGGAAAGAAGCTGGTGTCGACGACGTAGAGATTGTCGAGTTCATGGGCCTTGCAGTTCACGTCGAGCACCGACGTCGCGGGATCGGTGCCGAACCGGGCGCTGCCGGCCTGGTGCGCGACACCGGCTATCTCGATGTTCATGGACATGTAGAAGTTCTTCCGGAGCACGTGGTGCGCGGACATGCCGATGTGATTGAGAATTTTCTTCAGCTGGTGGTACAGGTGACCGGCCTCGTCGTTGTTGGTCGAGGTGTAGGCGAGGCGGACGTTGCCGTCGGGTGCCAGGGTGATCCGGTTTTCCGGGCGGGGGATGTCCTCGGTGCTCAGCCAGAAGTCGACGGCGTGCCTGGCCGTCTCTTCCAGGCTCCGTTTCGGGGCCAGCCTGGTGAGCGTGGGTTCTTCGCCGCGCATGGCCGCCGCGTTCGACTTGCCCACCATCTGGATGCTGCCGGCCGGCCACGGGTAGTCATCGCTGCCGAAGTAGAAATCGTTCAGTCCGAGGGTCTTCTGGAAGACCGTCTCATTGGGCTCGTCGGAGAGGGCGACCACGGCCTTGGAATTGTGGAACATGTAGTTTCGGCCGACCTGGTCCGAGCCGTTCGCGAGCCCGTGGGGGTGGGAGTCATCGGCCGAGGCGAGCAGGATTTTGGCGCTGTTAGCGGCGCCGGCGCAGAGGGCCACGATGCCGGCCTCGTAGACCTCGCGACCGCCGTTGCGGGACACGACGACACCGGTAACGGTGCGGCCGGTCGGGTCGGTCTCCAGCCTGATGACCTCGGCGTTGACCAGGAGCGTGACATGCGGTTGGTCCAGCAGCGGCCGCACCGCGATCACCTCCGCATCGGACTTGGCGTGCACCAGACACGGATACCCGTCGCACCACGCACAGCGGATACATGCGCTTTTCGCCCGGTCCGTCTCGTCGAGCAGGATTCCGCACGGCGCGTGGAAGGGCTGGTATCCACCGGTTTTCAGATCATCGAAGATCTGTTGCAGCCGTGGTTCATGGGAGACCGCCGGCCAGGGGTACTCTTTGCTCCAATGGCCTTCGGTGGGATCATCACCGTGGTTTCCATGAACCTGGTAGAGCCACTCCGCCCTCGTGTACCACGGTTCGAAGTCGTCGTAGGACAGCGGCCAGGACGGCGAAACGCCGTCAACATGATGCAGCTCACCGAAATCCCGCGGCCGCAGTCGGTAGAGCGCCGCCCCGTACAGCTTGGTGGCACCCCCCACGAAATAGTGGACCTGCGGCTGAAACGCCTTGCCGTCGGCGTCGTACCAGGTTTCGGCGGAAATATACCGGCCGTCGACGAACACCTCCTCGGGATCCCAGTTCGCCGTCTCCCGCGGCAGATAGTCGCCCCGTTCCAGCAGCAGAATCTTTTTGCCTGAGAGGGCGAGTGTGTGCGCGAGCGTCCCGCCGCCCGCGCCGGTCCCGACGATGATGACGTCATAGCGTTCGGGCACCGCTCATTCTCCTTTATAGTGGATCGATTTATGTTGCGGGCCGCCGAGCGGTTGGATGAAGACAGGCGGCGCTGTGCGGTACAACGCTAGGCGGTTTCGCCGCCGTCGTACTCACCCGATCGGGATGACGTTCACGGCCCGTCGTCGTTCACTGCCCGTCGTGGCTCATCACCCTGCGGCTGGCTCGGCTGGCCCGTCCGTCCCGGCTGCGGTGTAGCGCAGCGCGGGCGCCCGGGATTCGTCCGGGCCGCACAACGGCGCCGCCTCCAGGGGGCAGCGGTGGATGTCGACGGCGGGCCGCCGCGCGGGGGCCGGCCGGCGGATCGTGAGGAAGGCGAGCAGGCCCCCGGTCACGCACATCCCCGCTGTGATCCACATGGCGGTGTGGAAACCGGCTGCCAGCTCGTCGGGGTTGGCGTAGGCGCTCGCGGAGATGCCCGCGACGACGGGCAGAGCGGCCACCGCGACGAGGCCGGCCACCCGGGAGACGTCGTTGTTGACCGCGGAGGCCACCCCCGCGTGTGTGTCGCTGGCGGCGGCGAGGACGGTGGACGTCAGCGGCGCCACCGTCAGCGACAGCCCCAGCCCGAACACGGTCATCGCCGGCAGCACGGTACCGAGGTAGGTGCTCCCGGTGTCGACACGGGTGAGCAACGCCAGGCCGGTACCGGCGACGATGGGGCCGACGGTCATGGGCAGGCGGGGCCCGATGCGCTGGGCGAGGCGGCCGGCCCGGGCCGACAGGGTCAGCATCAGGATCGTGACCGGCAGCAGGGCGGCTCCTGCCGCTATGGGCGAGAACCCGGCGACCTTCTGCAGGACGACCGGAAGCAGGAAGATCGAGCCCCCCAGCGCGCCGTAGACGACGAACGTCACCAGGTTGGCGGCGCTGAACTGGCGGGAGGAGAAGATCTCCAGCGGCAGCATCGGATGGGGGCTGCGTGCCTCCACCACGACCATCGCCACCAGCGCCGCGGCTCCGCCGATACCGGTGACGAGCACGGCCGGGGATCCCCAGCCCAGCGTGCTGCCCTCGGTGAGCGCGTAGATCACGCCGGCCAGGCCCAGCGCTGCCAGGAGCGCCCCGGGCAGGTCGAGGCCGGCGGCCGGAGCGGGATTACGGGTTTCGGGCACATGGCGCACCGACACCCAGACCACGACGGCGGCGAGCGGAAGGTTGATCAGGAAGATCAGCCGCCAGGAGACGGCCTGGACCAGCCAGCCCCCGAGAAACGGGCCGATGGCGATGGCAACGCCACCCAGACCCGACCAGGCACCGATCGCCGCCGAACGGTCGTCGGGATGGAAGCTCGCTTCAATGATCGCCAGACTGCCGGGGGTCAGCAGAGCGCCACCGAACCCCTGGAGTGCCCGGGCCGCGATCAGCAGGCTGGCCGTCGGGGCGACCGCACACAGCAGCGAGGCGGCGGCGAACCACAGCACACCGATGAGGAACACCCGGCGCCGGCCGTAGCTGTCACCGAGCGAGCCGCCCAGCAGGAGAAAGCCGGCAAGGGTGAGGGTATAGGCGTTAACCGTCCATTGCAGCCCTGCCAGGCCGGTGTCGAGGTCCGCGCCGATCCGGGGGAGGGCGATGTTGACGACGGTGGCGTCGAGCGCGGCGATGCTCGACCCGAGCACCGTGGCGAGCAGCACCCAGCGTCCGGCCGGCGAAGCGTAACGAAGGTTGATATCCGTGGCCCCATCCTCCACCAACGTCATGAACGCGACCACCGGACGGCGGTTGTTTGAACGGGTGGCGGCTGTTTGAACAACCGCGTTGACACATCCAATCAGCCGATAGAACCCGACCGGCGAATCTTGACGTCCGACGTCGGTGGGATCCAGCATGACGCGTGTCCTTCGCGGGTGCCACCTGCGCACGCCCGGTCGATTGGCTACACCGCTGGCTACACCGCCGGTTCTCCTCACCGAACGGAGTTGCACGTGGACCTCGCCGGCACTCGGCACATCACCGCTGCCGCGGTCGAAGAAACCACCAGCGTTCAGCACGCTGTCATCGACGCTTTCACGCCCGCATGGCGGCACGACCCGTACCGCAGTTATGACGTTCTGCGCGCTGCCGGTCCGTTTGTCCCGGGGCTGCTCGGCCCACACCTTGTACCGGGCTACGCCGAATGCGACGCCATCTTGCAGAATCCGGCCTGGAGCCACGCCGAGGAGTCCGAGCTGCTCCACCCGGACAGCGACGTGGAGCTGCCCGGATCCTTCCTCTGGATGGAGCCCCCGGACCACACGCGGCTGCGGGGGCTGGTGAGCAAGGCGTTCACCCCCCGCAGGATCGAGGGGATGCGCGGGCACGCGGAGCGGGTCGTGGCCGATCTGCTCGACAAGGCGTTGGCCGCCGGCGAGGTGGACCTTGTCGAGGCGTTCGCCTACCCGCTGCCGTTGACCATGGTGTGCGAGCTTCTCGGCGTGCCCGAAAGCGAGCACGCGGCCATCCGGCGGATGTCGGCCGGGATCGCCCGTGGTCTCGATCCCGACGTCCTGATGTCCACCGACGAGCTCGCGAACCGGACGGCCGCCGTCGGCGAGTTCCTGGACTTCTTCGGTGCTCTGGTGGCGGAGCGCCGGGCCCGGCCCCGTCAGGATCTCATCAGCGCGCTGGCCCAGGTTGAGGCCGAAGACGACCGGCTCACGGCTGCGGAGATGCTCGGCACGCTGCTCGTGCTGGTCGTCGCCGGGCACGAGACCACGGTCAACCTGATCAGTAACGGGATCCTCGCGCTCATCCGCCATCCCGACCAGTTCGAGCTTCTGCGCCAGCAGCCGGACCTCGCGTTGCCGGCGGTGGACGAGATGCTGCGCTATGACGCTCCCGCGCAGCTGACAACCCGTACGGCCCGCCAGGAGATCACCGTCTCCGGACGCACGTTCGCCTCTGGGGACAGTCTCATCCTGATCCTCGGGTCGGCCAACCGTGACCCGCAGGCGTTCACCGACCCCGATCGCCTGGATCTGACCCGATATGCCCAACGGGGACGGGTGAACCGCCACCTGGCCTTCGGCCTCGGACTGCACTACTGCATCGGAGCATCCCTGGTGCGCCTGGAGGTGGAAGTCGCGCTGCGCGCCATCGCCGCGCGGGTGTCTGCGTTCACGTTGTTGGCTGATCCACCTCGGTACCGCCCGAACCTCGTGGTCCGCGGCATGTCGGAACTTCCCGTGCGCCTGAGCGCCTGAATCCGGCTCGAACGGCTTGCCTGAACGACAAGGAGCAGGGAATGACCACGGTGAGTCCCAGTCACGTCGAGTTCGACGGGTTCGATCCTGTCAACCGGGCCGACCCGTACCCGAGCTATCAGCGGGTCCGCGAGGCGGCCGGGCTGTCCCCGCTCTTCCTTCACGACGTCCCGGTCGCGTTGGTCAGCCGGTACGACGACTGTGCGGCGATCCTGGGAAGCCAGGACTGGGGCCACGGCCACGAGGACGGGCTGAGCCCTTTCTGGGACCAGGCTGCATCCCTGCCCGGCTCCTTCATCCGGATGGACCCTCCCGATCACCGGCGGCTGCGCAGGCTGGTCAACAAGGCCTTCAGCGCCCGCATGGTCGCAAGTCTCGCGCCGATGATCGACGAGCTGGTGGGCCGGCTGGTCGATGCCGCGCTCGAGGCCGGCGAGATCGACGTCATCCGGGACCTGTCCGCACCGCTGGCCGTCACCATGGTCGGTGGTCGGCTGCTGGGCGTCCCCGAACAGGACCGGCCGGCGCTGCGGAACTGGGAGCTGGCGATCGCCCGTGGCACCGACCCGGACGACCTGTTGTCGGCCCACGACGTCGCAGACCGGAGCAAAGCCGGCCAGGAGGTCGTCGCCTACCTGCACGCCCTGATCGGGCAGCGGCGGGCGCACCCCACCGACGACCTGCTGAGCATGCTCGTCGGGGTGGAGGAACAGGGCGAGGTCCTCACCGCGGCCGAGGTGCTGGGCATCTGCGTGCTCCTGCTGGTCGCGGGCATGGAGACGAGCATCAACCTCATCGGTAACGGAATGATCGCTCTGCTGCGCAATCCCGACCAGCTGGCTCTGCTGCGCGAACGACCGGAGCTCACCCCTGCGGCCGTCGAGGAGATGCTTCGCTACGACACGCCCACCCAGTTCACGATGCGGGTCGCGCTCACCGAGACGACCGTGGCCGGGCACACCTTCGCCCGCGGTGACGGCGTGATCGTCCTGATGGCCTCCGCCGGCCGGGACCCGGCCGTCTTCACCGATCCCGACCGTTTCGACATCACCCGGTACGCGGCTGCCCCGGCCCCTCGCCGCCATCTGGGCTTCAGCCTCGGTCTGCACTACTGCCTGGGAGCGCCGCTGGCCCGGATGGAGGCGGAAACCGCGATCCGCACGCTCATCGCGCGGGCCCCCGGCCTGTCCCTGGCCACCGACACCCTCACCTATCTGCCCAGCCTCATCCACCGAGGGGTGGTCTCGCTCCCGCTCGACCTTTCCGCGGGGTCTGCCCGGCAAACGGTGTAACAGCCAGGGTTTTTCGATCTTTGCGTGAGCTCAGGACCGGGTGACCGTGCCCGAAAAGATCATTTGGCGTTCCGGTCGCATCGCTCAGGCGGTGCGGGTGAGGAAGTCCCGAACCGCCAGGCTGTTGTGGTGGCGGGCGAGTTTGCGGCGGATGTCGGCGACTGTGGCGGTGGAGCGGTCGGAGTCCACACCGTGGAGCCGGTCGACTGCGGCTGTGGCGTCGGCGCAGGCGGCGTCGAGGTCACCGAGGGCGAGGTGAGCATCCGCGGATCGGGCGAGGAAGATCGCGTGGTCGCGGGGGCTGAGGGTGCCATCGTAGGCGGTGACCGCGTCGTGAAAGTGGTCGATGGCACGGTGGGGTTCGGCGAGGTCGAGCGCGCAGGACGCGGCGAGCATGTGGATTTCGCCGGGAGTCACCCAGTATGTCCATGGTGGGTCGTCGTCGTGGGGGCCACAGTCGATGGCGTGCTGGGCGGCGAGCAGCGCACGGGCACTGCCCGGTCCGTCGGCGGCTTTCGCCAAGGCGCGGGCGAGGCGTGCGTGGAGAGCGGCTTGGAGCCGTGGGGTGGCGTCGTGGTGGACGCTGTCGATGGCGACCTGGACCAGGGATGCGGCTTGGCGGGGATCGCCTTTGGTGTAGGTCTGGATCGCCATGAAGGCCAGTGTGTTGGCGCCGACGGTGGGCGCGTCGGCGGTGGCCGAGGCACGCAGGGCCGTGAGGTAGTAGCGCTGGGCGGCGGCATGGTGGCCTGCGTCGAAGGCAAGCCAGCCGCAACGCCAGGCCCGTACCAGCCCCTACCAGCTACCCTGCGATCACCTCGTCACGGCCGCGCTCGACCGGCTCCTGCGAGGGTTTGTCGCCGATGACATTCCCGACGTCCAGATGGCCGCGTGGCCCTGAGCTGGTGCGGGATGGCGCATCGTCTCGCACCAGGCGCCGATTCCCCATCGCATCAGCTGAGTCGTCAATCCGACACGCCCCGAGCCGCCGACATGCTGTGGTAGACGAGAATGGTTAGCCGTGAAACCGCATGCGGTCCATCAGCCCATAGGAGAAACATTATGGTTATCTGGCTGAACGGAACGTTTGGAGTAGGAAAATCGAGCGTCACCGACGAACTACTCGCGATGATTCCCAATGCGCTGCTGTTTGATCCCGAAGAAGTCGGGTTCCTACTCCGACGGATACTCCCGAACCCGACCGGGGATTTCCAGGACCTGCCACCCTGGCGACGCCTCACCATCACCACCATCGCCGAGATCCACACTTACACCCGGCAAACTCTGCTGGTGCCGATGACGCTCCTCAACCAGGCCTACGCCGAGGAGATATTCGCCGGCCTCGAAGGCTGTGGAATTGAGACCGTCCACGTACTTCTCCATGCTGCTGACGCCGCGCTACGGACCCGGATCAACAAGCACATCATGTTTCCGGACGACCCGGCCCGGGACACGGAAGTACGACGATGGCGCCTCGACCACATCGACGCATACGAAAAAGCGTTCGGTTGGCTGACCACCCAGGCCTACGTCATCGACACGACTTCCCTGACTCCGCGGCACGTTGCCGAGCGCGTGGCCAAATCGAGTCTGATGCGTCGCCCAGTCGTATAGCTGACTGTGAGGTTGCCGTAGTCATCACCAATGACTCGGACCTGGCCGAACCCATCCGTCTTGCTCGTGACGAGCTTGGCATCACGGTCGGTGTCGTGAACCCGCACCAGACGACCAAGCGCAGCCGGGAGATCGAAGCGACCTTCTTCCGCCAGCTTCGAAGCAATGTCGTTGCAGCATGCCAGTTCCCTGATGAGCTTGTCCACGCTGAGGGACGTACGATCCACAAGCCCCAGACCTGGTGAAGGGGGCCGACATGCAGAGACCCCGCCCAGGGCGGGGTCTCGCGCCTACTCGGCGAATCGAGTAGGGGGATATGTTCTGATGTTACCATGTACGGGGCGAGGAACTGGTCGTACTCGTCGGGGGCGTACAGCCGCCAGGCGGTGAGTTCGTCGGCCTGTAGGTACAGATTGTGTTCGGCGTCGTGGGCCGTGAGCGTTCCGCCGTGTGGACCTTCCAGTCCAGCCCCGGCGTGACTGTCACAGACCGCTATCGCCGGGTCGCAATCGACACCCTCCGTGCGGGCACTGAATGTTTACCCGGCGTTGTTCCGAGTAGCCCAATCTAGAGATGAATGATGTTGCTGTCAGAGTGGGGCGCACGTCGCGAGGTGCGCAGGGGCTGGTGCAGGACGGCTTGGCGCGGGATTCAGATCCCATCTGGATGTGTTGGTCCATAGATGGCCTGATCAGCCCCCGAAACCAGCGCCCAGTACCGGTCCCCGAAGGACCAGTGCCACCACTCAGTCGGATAGTTCACCATTCCGACTCCGGTCAGGGCACCGCGGAGTATTGCTCTGTTCTCCCGAGCGCTGGCGCTGAGGCCGGATGCCTCCATGTAGCAGGCACCAGCGCTCTCCTCAGGCGTTGCGCCCTCCTCGCACCCCATGTCCAGTTCGACCATGTTCGAGTCGCACAGGGTCAGGTCGACAGCCGCTCCGCAGGTGTGCGGGGCTAGGCCCACGGGTGCCACGTACCGGGTGGCCATGATGTCGGCCTCCGTCAGTTCCATTCCCGGATAGGACTGGAGCAGTCCGTCTCGATACGACTCGTAGATCTCGTGCTGGAGAGAGATCGGCCGGAAGGCTTCGACCACCAGCAAGTGGATGCCTTTCGGCAAGGACTTCTCCGCCTCGTCCAAGCGGTCACGTACCGCCGAACGGACCAGGGTGAACATTCCCTGCGGGTCGCCGCGCCTGGTGTCGACGGACAAAACTCCACGAAGGTCAACCAGTGGATCTTCTCCGTCGTGGACAGGGATGGCGGCGACTGCAGGATCGGCGATCAGAGTGATGTCCGCGTCGTGGCGCGGAACCCGGGTGTTAAGATTCACATTTCGGCCACTTCGGTCAGTTGGACTCGGAAGGTCTCGATCACGGAGTTGGCGACTTCGTCGCTGACCGCACTCGGGCAGTAGGAGAGGACTGCAGTATCGTGGTTGTCCGAGTAACCAGTTCCTGGCACCCAGACCTCGAGCATCGTGTCGTTGGCCAACTGCGGATAGTCCTGTCGAAGGAAACGGGTCTTCGCATTTGGGATGTCCACATGGGGGGCGGGAATACACGTCGAGAACGAGCGCCAGGTACAGCCAGCCCTCCCACGTCGGCACATAGGTGATGTCCGCGGTGCACACGCGGTCGGGCGCGGGGGCGGTGAAGTCGCGTCCGGCCAGGTCAGGAGCCGACCGGGGACGGCGCCCCGTCGTGTGACGGCTGACGACAACAACAGGGACGTTAAGCGCTTGCAAAACCTCGATCTCCCTCGGGGCCAGCGGTAAGCACAGCACCAGTACCGCATCGACCCGCTTACGCAGCGGCACCGCATCGAAGAACCGCGCTCTGCCCGCGTCATCCCCGAGGTTGTAGAGCAGCAGATCCAGACCACCCGCCCGCAACACCGCCTCGGCGCCGCTGGACGCCTGCGGTGAGGCCACATACAGCAGCTGGGCTGTGCGCCCGCCTCCACGACCCAGGCCCGCGTGCTCTCGGCGACGTTGGGCAGCCCCCGCAGAGCCCGCGACACCGTCGCCGTGGAAACGCCCGCCCGCGCGGCCGCATCCTCGATGCTGCCACTCATCCCGGGGTCCTCCTCCGTCCGCCGACGCGCCTGTCGGAACCCAATCGCCCGACCTACTCACGTGTGACCCGGATCATGATCGTCAAGAACGGTACGCTGAATCCGCCACGTCTGCAAGCGCTTGCAGGCCGCCGATATGAGGGGTTTCATAGAAAAGATCCATCGTGGGCAAACCCACAAGCCTGTGGGGTGCCAGAAGATTCCGGTGGTGACAGGCGGTGAGGGGGCCGTAAGTGCAAGTTGACAGACCCCCGGCAGGGTTCAGTCGGTCGGGGCCTGCGGTGGCCGTCCGTGCTGGAGGTACACCGTCTGACCGGTGTGCAGGGCGTGCATGCAGGCGCGGATGCGCCGGGCCATGTACGGGGCGAGGAACTGGTCGTACTCGTCGGGGGCGCACAGCCGCCAGGCGGTGAGTTCGTCGGCCTGTAGGTCCAGATGGTGTTCGGCGTCGTGGGCCGTGAGCGTCCCGCCGTCGAAGATGAAGTTGACCAGCGCCGGTCGTCCGTCGTCCTGCGGCGGTACCCAGTCGACGGCCACCAGCCGGCCGGGGCGGACATCCAGGCCGAGTTCTTCCTTGATTTCCCGCCGTGCGGTGTCCCACGGGTACTCGCCCGGGTCCATGTGGCCGCCGGGGAGGACCCAGGTGTCGGTGCGGTAGGAGGGTTGGACGAGCAGGACCCGGCCGTCGGGATCGTGGAAGAGGCCTGCGGCCCCCGCGATCGAGTGCGGCAGTGTCGCGTAGAACTCGGCCGGTGGCAGTCGTCCGCTGGTCATGTTCCATGACCTTAACGGCCCCCGTTATCCTCCCCGCCGTCGTCCCTACCGCAGTCTTCCCTACCGTGGATGCGACCGGACGTCCTTGACCGGGGCCCGGGCAGCCAGCGAGCCGGCGGTTGGTGGCGGGGGTGTGGCCGGTGTGACTCGCGGGAGGATGCCCATGTGTGTACCACAGTGTGTACTGGCCGGAGCCAGGGTGGTGACTCCCGAAGGTGTCCTGGATCCAGGGTGGATCGAAGTTCGCCGTGGCCGCATCGCCGCGGTCGGTACCGGCGTGCCCGCGAGGGCGGCCGGGCAGTCCGTCACCGATCTCGACGGCGCCTGGCTGTTGCCGGGATTCATCGATCTGCATGTGCACGGCGGCGGCGGTCACGACGTCGCCACCTCAGCGGCGGCGATGGCCGCGGCGGTCGCGTTCCACCGCGCGCACGGCACCACCGGCACGCTCGTGTCGCTGGTCACCGCGCCCGTCGAGGACCTCGCCGAGCAGCTGGCATGGGTGGCCGACCTGGTCGAGCGGGGTCCGTGCGCCGACGGTCACGTGCTCGGGGCGCATCTGGAGGGGCCGTTCCTCGCGCCCGCGCGCTGTGGCGCGCAGGCCCCTGAGCATCTGCTTGACCCGGACCGGGCGGTGTTCGCCCGGCTGGTCCGCGCGGCCCGGGGAACGCTGCGCGTCATCACGGTCGCACCGGAACTGCCCGGCGCCGCTGAGATCATCGCCGATGCCGTGGACGGCGGCATCGTGGCCGCGATCGGGCACACCGACGCCACCTACGACCAGGCCGTCGCCGCGTTCGCAGCCGGCGCGACCCTGACCACCCACCTGTTCAACGCCATGCCGCCGCTGCACCATCGAGCGCCGGGCCCGGTCGGGGCCGCTCTCGGCGCCGGCGCCGACGCCGACGTCGCCTGCGAGCTGATCAACGACGGTGTGCACGTACACCCGTCCATCACCCGGATGGTCGCGCGCGATCGGCATCGGCTCGTTCTGGTCACCGATGCCATCGATGCGGCCGGCGCCGGTGACGGTGACTACATCCTCGGCGGCCAGGCCGTGCGGGTGCGCGACGGCCAGGCGCGGTTGGCGCGTTCGGGCGTGCTTGCCGGCAGCACACTCACGATGGACGACGCCCTGCGCCGGGCGGTCCTCGACGCCGGCATCCCGATCGAGGTCGCAGCTGCCGCGGCGGCGACGAACCCGGCCCGCGTGCTCGGCCTGTCCGCCACGTGCGGAGCGATCGCCGTGGGCCTGGCCGCCGACCTCGTCGTCCTCGACGTCGATCTTCACCTTGTCCGGGTCATGGCCGGCGGTGTGTGGTCGTGACCCGGACCCGCCACTGTTGTGGCGAACACGTCATGGATTATGAATTGACGCAGGTCACGTCCTTGGACACGAAACCGGTACCTCCGATCACCTTGTTGGATGTGCAGTTGACCTTGTTGTTCGACGTCCGCGGATTCTGAACCCAGAAGCCGACACCGGACGCTCCGCCGAGGTCGGCGACATTGTCGGTGAAGACGTTTCCTTCGCCGGAGCCCACCGCCACACCGTCGGTGTTGATCGTGTGGGTCTGGAAGCCGTCCTGGAGCGCCGACGGCCCGCTCACCGTGCCCTTGTTACCGATGATCATATAATTGTTGCCCTTCACGTCTATCCAGGAGTCCGCCCAGCTCCCCGACATACCGACCGCGTCGAAGGAGTTGTTCTGGATCACGCCTCCGGTCGTACCTTCCTTGATGTCGATGTTCTCGGCGCCGGTGTGACGGATGGTGTTCCCGATCACCTGGTTGTAGTTCGAGGTGTCCGGCTTGCCACCTGTGTAGCGGCCCCAGTTGGAGACAGCCGACCCCAGGTAGACGCCCTCGCCGAAGCTGGCGGTCTTCACTCCGGTGTTCTCCACCAGGCAGTTGGTTACCACGTCATAGCTGGAAAACGCCCGCAGATGGATGCCTTCCTGCCCGATGTCGTGCACGTACAGACCGTCGATCGTCACGTGGCTGGAACCGTCGAGGACCACGCCCTTGGTCGCCTCTGTCACGGTGAACCCCTGGAGCTTCCAGTAGCCCGCTCCCAGCAGGTTCAGGGCGTAGCCACCGCCGGCGCCACCGCCGTCGAGCACAGCATTGCGAGAGCCTCGCAGTGTGATAGGTGCGGCTTCGGTACCCGAGACCCGGATGTTGAACCGTCCCGGGCTCGTCGGCGTACCGCTGGGCTTGCTCTTGGCGTTGATGTCCTTGGCGTCCTTGCCCGAGTAGCGACCGTCGGCCATGGTGATCGTCATCCCTGGCCGGGCGGTGTTGAGCGCGTTTATCAGGCTTGCGACGTCGGCCACCTTCACCTCCGTGCCCGGGGCGACCGGATCCAGCGCGGGAGCGGGTGCCACCGGCGGCGGTGGGGATCCGTCCTGCTGATCCGGGTCCGGGGACGCCGAAAGCGCGGCCTGCACGCCGGCTGTCGTCCCGCCCAGCTGGAAGTTCGCCCGGAACCGGTGGGTTCTCCGGGTCTTGTCCCCATCAGGTTCATACGTATCCGCGATCAGCGAATGCTTGCCGTCGGCCAGGCCGGTCACCTTCACGATGCCGGGATTCACCGTGGTGAGGGGCTTGCTGTCAAGCGTGAAGCGGATGTCTGCTCCGTCATCCGCACCCGCGATCCCCGCGTAGAACGTTGAACCGGCGGGAAAGGTCTGATTGTCGAGGCTCTTCACCACTGTCGACAGGTCACCGGAACTCGATGACACCAACTGCGGGTCCCCGCTGGGAGCAGCTTGTGGCTCTCCGGCGGGCGCTCGACAGGCTGCTACTGAAAGTAGTGAAAACACTACGAAAAGCAATGATGCGGATCGAGTCGTCCGCTGAGCCAAGCTCTTACCCTTGAAATCCGCGAACATACGGGTCCTTCACATCTCGATGTGCTGAGGCAGGGCGAGTATAGGCGATCCAGACGACGGTCGATCACAGCGGTCGATCACGGGGCCTGATGAGATACCTCTTTAATCCATTTCATTTGAACAGCGTGTAACGATTGGGGGGTCGTCCGGAAGAGGCGTTCAACAATGGCTTCAAAACTGTCACACATGAGACGCCGGATGCATCGGGCCTGCCTGCGGCACGGTCGGTGAAGTCGATTACGCGCTGTTGCGTTCACTCGGAGTAATTTCGGTTACTTATGGCGATGGTCTCGCGAATCGTGTCCGCTCGCCCGAGGCGGAGCAGGTGTCGGGCAGCGGGCTCGCCTGCCCGACCCGCTGACAGAACGCCCTGTTCACAAGCCCTTTTTTCCGGGTTCTGCCGCCCCGCGGACGGGATGTGTCGGGGAATTCCCCTGGTTCCCGGTCGCTTCGGCCGGGCGTGCCGACTCGGCCGAACCTAGGGATTTCCCGGAAGCGCAGCGGTGCCCTTGTGTGGTCTCGTCAGCGGGATACGACCGAGACCGGGGGCAGAGCGCTCATGACATCCGTTTCAGCAGACGATCCCGGGATTCCCACGACCGGTGTCCGCATCGGGTTGCTCGACGGGTTCCGGTTGTGCGTGAACCAGCGCAGCGCACCGGTCCCGCTGGCCGCCCAGCGCCTGGTCGCGCTGCTCGCGCTGTGGGACAGGGAAGTCGCCCGTTGCGAGGTGTCGGGAACGCTGTGGCCCGAGGCCAACCAGGCGCAGGCCAACGGCTGCCTGCGCACGGCATTGTGGCGGCTGCGACGCGCCGAGCGGACACTCGTCATCGCGACGCCGACCCATCTCGGCCTGTGTCCCGCGGTACGGACGGACACCGATGAGACGATCGCCTATGCGCGGCGGCTACTGGAACCGGCCGACCGGTGCGACGGACACCCGCTGCGCCCGCAGCCGCTGCTCGGGGTGCTGCTGCCGGGCTGGTATGACGACTGGGTCGTGTTCGAGCGGGAACGGCTCCGCCAACTCACCCTGCATGCGCTGGAGTCCCTCGCCGACCGGCTGTTGGACGCCGGCCGGTTCGGCACGGCGGCGGATGCCGCCTACGGGGCGATCAGCGCCGATCCGCTGCGGGAGAGCGCACACCGGACGCTCATCCGCGTCCATCTCGCCGAAGGGAACGCGCACGAGGCGCTGCGCACCTACCGTTCCTACGTCGATCTGCTCCAGCGTGAACTCGGCATCGGGCCGTCGATGCAGCTGACATCGCTGATCAGGCCGGTGCTGCCGCGGGAGCTGAAGGGTATCCGGGTGCCCAGCAAGCGGCAGGCCGGGTGACGGGCAGCTGACGCACGGCCGATGTGATGCACCACTTGGATCAGGGAAGTCACTATGTCGATTGGGCGCTGGGCGGCTTCTGGGGAAGGGTGCAGCAAGAAGCGGGGTTGCGGGAATGATCGACGCCGTTGGTCGTGCGCTCCGCAACGCTACTGCTCAGGCGCGCAGGAGGGTGACCGGGCGGCCGGACGGGCTGCTCGCCTGCTCAAACCGGGTGCGGGCGGCGATAGGCCCGACCTCGGGCCGGCGGTCGAACACCACCAGCACACCGCGGTCGAGGCCGAGCCGGTCAAGGTAGCCATCCAGCTGGGTCAGCCCCCGGGCCAGCGGGTCGGGTTCGCCGGCCCGCCACACCTTCAACTCGATCGCCTCCCGTTGCACGGCCCGTTTCCCGTCCGGGTTCTGGTAAGGCCAGCGGACGAACAGGTCGATGCGTCCGCGGCCGACGCCGTATTCCCGCTCGACGCTGTATCCCGGAACTTCGCAGCCTCCGTTGACGACGCGTTGCAGGAAAGCCATGAACACCAGCTGGGGGGCGACCTCGTGGTAGACGATTCCGCGGGTCAGCACGTCGGAGTGCTCACGCCAGAAGTCGGCGAACTCGGCGAGCAGCAGGTCGAAGTCCAGCCGGCCGTCGGCGCGGACGAAGGCCCGCGGG